>JAHJSJ010000294.1 GCA_018830415.1 Alphaproteobacteria bacterium
CGGGCAGGCCGGCCGGCCCGCTATCCTGCTCACGGCCACCGCGATCGCCGCCGCCACCGCTACGGCCGCGGCCACCGCGATCACCGCCGCCGCCCCTGGGCCCACGACGATCACTGCCGCGATCACCGCCACGGCCACCTTCACGCGGTTCGCGCGGTTCGCGCGGCGGACGGGTGTCCTCCAGCTCTTCGCCGGTTTCCTGATCGACCACGCGCATCGACAGGCGCACCTTGCCGCGCTGGTCGATTTCGAGCACCTTGACCTTCACGTCCATGCCTTCGGAAACGACATCGGTGGGCTTTTCCACCCGCTCGTTGCGCATTTCCGAAACGTGGACGAGTCCATCCTTGCCGCCCATGAAGTTAACGAACGCGCCGAAATCGACGATGTTCACGACCTTGCCGTTGTAGATCTTGCCGACTTCGGCTTCCTCGACAATGCCGAGGATCCACTTCTTTGCGGCTTCGATTTCATCGACGTTGCTCGACGAGATCTTGATCACGCCTTCATCGTCGATGTCGACCTTGGCGCCGGTTTCAGCCACGATTTCGCGGATCACCTTGCCGCCGGTGCCGATGATGTCGCGGATTTTCGACTTGTCGATCTGGATCGTTTCGATGCGCGGCGCGTGCTTGCTGACTTCGGTCCGGGCGGAGCCCAGCGCCTTGGTCATTTCGCCCAGGATGTGCGCACGGCCAGCCTTGGCCTGTTCCAATGCCTTGGCCATGATTTCCTGCGTGATGCCGGCAATCTTGATGTCCATCTGCATGGTGGTGATGCCGTTTTCGGTGCCAGCAACCTTGAAGTCCATATCGCCCAGGTGATCTTCATCACCCAGAATGTCGGACAGGACGGCGAATTCATCACCTTCCAGGATCAGGCCCATCGCGATACCCGAAACCGGCGCCTTCACCGGCACGCCGGCATCCATCATCGACAGACACCCGCCGCACACCGTCGCCATCGAGGACGAGCCGTTGGACTCGGTGATGTCCGACAATACGCGGATGGTATAGGGGAAGTCTTCCTTCGACGGCAGGATCGGGTTGAGCGCCCGCCATGCCAGCTTGCCGTGCCCGATTTCGCGGCGGTTTGAACCACCGAACCGGCCCACTTCACCGACCGAATAGGGCGGGAAGTTATAGTGCAGCATGAAGCTGGAGTAGCTGAGGCCTTCGAGCCCGTCGATCATCTGCTCGGCATCCTTGGTGCCCAGCGTGGTGGTGCAGATCGCCTGCGTTTCACCGCGAGTGAACAGCGACGAACCATGCGTGCGCGGCAGGAAGCCAACGATCGCTTCGATCGGGCGCACCTGATCGAGCTTGCGTCCGTCGATCCGCTGGCCATCCTTGAGGATCGCCCCGCGCACGATTTCGGCTTCGAGCTTCTTCATCACCTTGCTGGCGACGTTCTGGGTCTGCCCGCCTTCATCGGCGAAAGCTGCCTTGGCCTTGGCGCGTGCTTCGTTGAGAAGGTTCGAACGCGCCGATTTATCAGTGACCTTGTAAGCCGCTGCGATATCAGCGCCGACCAGATCCTTGAGCTTGGCCTTGATGTCGGCGGTATTATCCGAGGTGTCGATCACCCACGGTTCCTTCGCCGCCTGTTCAGCCAGATCAATGATCGCGCCGATGACCTTGCGGCATTCGTCATGCGCAAACATCACCGCACCGAGCATTTCTTCCTCGGTCAATTCCTTGGCTTCGGATTCGACCATCATCACTGCGCTATCCGTGGCAGCAACCACCAGATCGAGACGGCCTTCAGCCAGCGCGCGATCCTGCTTGGGATTGAGGACATATTCGCCATCAATATAACCCACGCGGCAAGCGCCGATCGGGCCCATGAACGGCAGGCCCGAAATGGTCAGCGCAGCCGAAGCGGCGACCATCGCGACCATATCGGGATCAGTTTCGCCGTCAAACGAAAGAACCTGACAAATCACGTTGATTTCATTGTAGAAACCTTCGGGAAACAGTGGGCGGATCGGACGGTCGATCAGGCGGGAAACCAGCGTTTCCTTTTCGGTCGCGCCGCGTTCACGCTTGAAGAAGCCACCCGGGATGCGCCCGGCGGCTGAGAATTTTTCCTGATAGTGGACGGTGAGCGGGAAGAAATCCTGCCCTTCCCGAACGCTCTTGGCGGCGGTCACGGCGCACAGCACCACGGTTTCGCCATAGGTGGCCAGCACTGCGCCATCGGCCTGACGGGCAACGTGCCCGGTTTCCAGAGTGAGGGTTTTGCCGCCCCATTCCAGCGATACGGTTTTCGTGTCGAACATTGATTTTCCTTCTGTCCCGCGGTCGCCCTATTGCGTGCGGGGCCTCATGTGCCGGGGAAAAGACCGTCCCGGTCCGGTGTGGGGCGCTTTGGCCCCAAGGCGGGCAGACCGGATGTCTGCTTGCCCCAAAAGCAAAAAAGGCGGCCCTTTGAGCCGCCTTTTCGCAAAACTCTTATTTCCGCAGGCCCAGCTTCTGGATCAGAGCATTATAGCGCTCCACATCTTTCTTCTTGAGGTAGGCCAGCAGCGTGCGACGCTTGTTGACCATCATCAACAGGCCGCGACGCGAATGGTTGTCCTTGTGGTGGCCCTTGAAGTGTTCGGTGAGGTTGCGGATGCGCTGCGTGAGGATCGCAACCTGAACTTCGGGGCTGCCCGTATCCTTGGGATCGCGGGCGTTGTCAGCAATGATTTCCTGCTTCTTTTCGGCGGTCACCGACATAGTTTTTCGTCCTTACTCAGCGACATCGGGAAGGTTAAAACCCCGCACGACCGTGGCCATGCCATCCGTGATTTCCATCAGCGCGACCGGGACAGCGCCCAGTTTCGCCAGATAAAGCCCGGATGATTGGGGCATGTCAGACAATACCCGGCCCTGACGGACCGCCTGCGCGCTTGTCTGATCGAGGTGGAGGGCCGGGATGTCGTCCAGCCCTGCCTCTAACGGCAGGATCAGGTTTTCTAATGCGCGGCGCTTAGCGGATTCATCCAGCAAGTCCAGCGAAATCGCTTGGGCCTCGGTGAACGGCCCAGCCTTGGTGCGGCGCAGGTAGGTGACATGACCGCAGGTGCCAAGCGCGCTGGCAATGTCGCGCGCGAGGCTGCGGATATAGGTGCCTTTGGACACGTGGGCGACAAGGGTGATGTCTTGCACAATATCGTCACCGCGACCTTCGCCGGAATGACGGATAGTGAGCGAATGGATCGTCACCGCCCTCGCCTTCAATTCCACCGCCTCGCCCGCCCGGGCGCGGTTATAGGCGCGCTGGCCATCGACCTTCAGCGCGGAATAGGCCGGCGGCACCTGCTCGATCGGCCCGGTGAAATGCGGCAGCACCGCTTCTATCTCAGCCAGCATCGGACGGTGATCGCTGGTCGCCACCACCTCACCTTCGGTATCAAGCGTTGCGGTTTCAGCACCAAACTGCACGGTGAATTCGTAGATCTTGCTGGCATCGAGCATCCGCCCGGCAAGTTTCGTCGCCTCCCCCAGCGCGATTGGCAGCACGCCTTCAGCCAGCGGATCGAGCGTGCCGCCATGCCCAACCTTGGTCTTGGCATAGCCGTTTGAACGCAGCACACGCTTGACCGCGCTCACACCTTGAGTGCTGCCCAGTCCGTGCGGCTTATCAAGGATCAGCCAGCCGGACAGCGGCACAGGTTTAGCGGTGTCGTTCACCTTGCCCCCCTTAACCAGGCCGCGCCCAAAACGCCACGCAACGCGCCCGCGCACCGATCAGGCAATCAACGCCGCAATCGCGTCTGCCAGACCCAGATAAAGCCCCATCATCGCGCCGACCGGCGGCATCAGCACCTGGCTGAGCCAACCCGTTCCGAACACCCAGCTTGCTGCGATCAGGATCAACAGCAGCGCCATGCCAATGCCTTGCAACTTTTCCCACCCCGCCTGCAACCGCGCTGGCAACAGCCCACCGACAATGTGCGATCCATCAAATGGCGGGATCGGCAACAGGTTGAACAGGCCGAGAAAGATGTTGATGAGGATGAAGTAGAATAGACCTGTGGCGAGCCACTGCGTCTCACCCAGCCGATTGACCAGCAGCGCCGCACCGCCGTCCACATCGCCGCCCATGCCAACGCCCAAGGGCATCGCCAGCCCCAGCAGCACTGCGCCCACCGCTGCGAGCACGAAATTGCTCCCCGGCCCGGCGGCGGCCACCGCCATCATCCCGAACCGCGGATTGCTAAGCCGCCATTTGTTGACCGGCACCGGCTTGGCCCAGCCAAACACCGGCCCGCCCAGCAGCGCCAGCGCGCCCGGCACCAACAGCGTGCCGACCGGATCGACATGCCTGATCGGATTGAGCGTCAACCGCCCGCGATCCGACGCGGTGGTATCGCCGAGCAATTTGGCGGCATAGCCATGTGCGACCTCGTGAAACACGATGGCAATGACAAGCGCAGGGATCAGCACCAGCGCAAGGGAGA
The DNA here is from genome assembly GCA_018830415.1 of Alphaproteobacteria bacterium. GTDB lineage: Bacteria > Pseudomonadota > Alphaproteobacteria > Sphingomonadales > Sphingomonadaceae > Erythrobacter. The sequence continues at coordinate 4,451 of JAHJSJ010000294.1, forward strand.
GGGTTTGGGTCATCGCCGCAGCATGTAGGGTGCGGCCGGGCGAAAGCCAGAGGCGCAGGGCACAATCACCCGGCCAACGCCTGCGAAAAATGTTTGCGGCACAGCGCGACATAGCGATCATTGCCGCCGATTTCGGTCTGCTGGCCCTGCCGCACGGCTTTGCCGCTGGCATCAACCCGTAGGTTCATCGTAGCCTTGCGGCCGCAGTGGCACACCGCTTTCAGTTCCACCAGTGCATCCGCAATCCCCAGCAGCACCGCCGATCCGGGGAACAATTCGCCCTGAAAATCGGTGCGCAACCCGTAGCATAGCACCGGCACACCGGCCTCATCCGCCAGCCGTGCAAGCTGCCAAACCTGTTTGGGGTCAAGGAACTGCGCTTCGTCCACCAGCACGCAGTCCAGCGGCGCGGTGGCATAGACGGTGGCGACCTCTGCCTGCAGATCAGTGTCCGGGTGAAACCGGTGCGCTTCGCTTTCCAGCCCTATACGGCTGCGCACCATCCCGGCAGAGCGGCTATCAAGCGCGGCGGTCCACAACATCGTGCGCATCCCGCGTTCACGGTAATTGAAATCCGCCTGCAACAGGTGCGATGATTTGCCCGCGTTCATGCTGGCATAGTAGAAATAGAGCTTGGCCATCGCGCCAGCCTAACGATTCGTCGCGCGCGCGGCGAGATAGGGCTTGGACCTTTTGCCCGGTTGAGGCGTATAAGTAGCTTAATGACAATCCCTGCCGCCCTTGTTCGGATCATCCTGCTGCCGCTGCTGGCTCTGTTTGCGATTGCGAATATCGGCGCGCCGCAGCGCTACACGCTTGATGCCAGCGCCAGCAATGTATCGGCCAAGGTTCCGTTCTTCGGGATCGCCAGCAAAACCGCACGCTTTCCCCAAATGCAGGGTGCAGTCACGATTGTTCCCGGCGCGCCCGAACGCGCGGTAATCGACGTGACGTTTGATGCCACCGCGATTGAAGCGCCCGATGACCTGACGTTAAGCCGCCTGCGCGGGGAAAAATTCTTCTGGGTCGAAAAATACCCGACCGTGCACTTCGTCGGCCGTTCGTTGAAGCTGACCAGCCCGACGCGCGGCACCGTGGAAGGCGAATTGACCGCGCGCGGAGTGACCAAGCCGCAAACGCTAACCGTCATCTTCGATGCCGACCCACTGACGCAGGTGGGCCAGCCGGTCAGCTTTACCGGCACCACCACGATTGACCGGCGGCAATATGGAATGAAATCTTACCAACTGATCGTCGGCAACAAGGTGGATATCACGCTGAAAGCGCGAATGGTGCCGCGTTAACGAGGGGAATCACTCTTCTTCGCCCAGATCGCGCGCCACCTTGGGATCGCGCAGCAGCGCCTCGATCCGGTCAGCCTCGGCAAAGCTTTCATCCTTGCGGAAGCGCAGTTTGGGCGCGAATTTCAGGCCAAGCCGCTTGGCGACCTCGCGTTGCAGAAAGGCGGTGTTCTGGCGCAGTGCCGTCACCACCTCATCCTCGCCCGCGCCCAGCAGCGGCTTGATATAGGCGGTGGCGTGGCGCAGGTCAGGGGTCATGCGCACCTCGGTCACCGAGATATTTGCCGCGCTCACCACATCATCATGCACCTCGCCGCGCGCGAGCAGTTCGGACAGGATATGCCGCACCCGCTCGCCGACCTTGAGCACGCGCACAGATTGCTGTTCGGGGGTGAAAGGGGTCTTTGCCATGCCTCACCCCATCCCGGTGGAGGTTGGCGTGGGGCGCGGGGTCGGGATCGCGGTTGAGGTGGCGCGGGCGTAGATCGTGCCGTCTTCTCCCAGCAATTCACCTTCAAGGAACACCACGCGTCGACCGGCCTTGACCACCCGGCCCTTGCCGATAATCGTCGCGCCTTCGGGTATCAGGCGGATCAGCGACATTGAAATTTCGAGGTTGAGCGGGGCCATCTCGCCATCGGTTGACGCGACAAAGGCATAGCCCATCACGTCATCCAGATAGCCCGCAACCAAGCCCCCCTGCACGCCGCCGCGCCAGGTGGTCATTGCGCGCTTCACGGTGAAATGCATGGTCGCGGTCTGGCTGGCGGAATCCCAGCCCACAAATTGCGAGCCGAGCAGCGCCGTATGCGGCGACTGCCCGGCATCGTCTGGATAAAAGGCGTCGTCGCTCACAGCGTCCGCTCACGCTCCTCGACCGAGAAGACTTCGAGGTTGTCGCCCGGCTTGATGTCGTTGGTATCTTCCAGCACCACCCCGCATTCCAGCCCGGTGCGCACTTCGTCGACATCGTCCTTGAACCGCCGCAGCGACTGGATCTTGGTCGCCGAAACGATGACATCCTGACGGGTGAGACGCGCGAACAAGCCCTTGCGGATGATCCCTTCGAGCACCAGCAGACCCGCTGCCTTGTCCTTCTTGCCCGCCGGGAACACCTGCTTGACTTCGGCCCGGCCAACCACGGTTTCGATCCGTTCCGGCCCCAGCTCGCCCGCCATTTCCTTGGCGATGGCATCGGTCAGGTGGTAGATGACATCATAATACATCATCCGCACATTATCGCGCTTCACCAGATCGCGCGCCTTGGCATTGGGACGCACGTTGAAGCCGATGATCGGTGCCTTTGATGCTGCCGCCAGCGTCACGTCGCTTTCGGTGATTGCACCCACGCCAGCGTTCAGCACGCGCACCTTGATCTCGTCGTTCGAGAGGTTGTGCAGCGCATTGACGATCGCCTCGACGCTGCCTTGCACGTCGGCCTTTACCACCACCGGGAATTCAATGACGGTGGAAGACAGCGTACTGAACATCGTATCGAAATTGGTCGGGGCCAGCGCCGTGCGTTTTTCCGTAGCGATTTCTGCGCGATACTTGGCCACTTCGCGGGCGCGCTGTTCGTTTTCGACCACCGAGAGGTTGTCGCCTGCTGACGGCACACCGGTCAGACCGAGAACCTCGACCGGCATTGACGGGCCGGCTTCCTTGAGCTGCTGACCCTTGTCATCGACAATCGCGCGCACCTTGCCGCTTTGGGTGCCAACCACGAAGTTGTCGCCGCGCTTCAACGTGCCGCGCGTCACCAGCACAGTCGCCACCGGGCCGCGGCCCTTGTCGAGCTGCGCTTCGATCACGGTTGCCTCGGCATCGCGGTCAGGGCGGGCTTTGAGTTCGAGCAATTCAGCCTGCAATCCGATCGCTTCGATCAGCTTATCAAGCCCCGCGCCGGTGATTGCCGAAACTTCGACATCCTGCACTTCGCCCGACATCGCCTCGACCATCACGTTGTGCTCGAGCAAGCGCTCACGCACCTTTTGCGGATTGGCTTCGGGCTTGTCGCACTTGTTGATCGCCACGATCATCGGCACACCCGCTGCCTGCGTATGTTTAATCGCTTCAATCGTCTGCGGCATGATCCCGTCATCCGCCGCGACCACCAGAATCACGATATCGGTGACGTTCGCCCCGCGCATACGCATTTCGGAAAAGGCGGCGTGGCCCGGCGTATCGAGGAAGGTAATCTTCTGCTCATCGCCCGAACCCGATTTCGCGGTGATCTGATAGGCACCGATATGCTGCGTGATCCCGCCAGCTTCGCCCTTCACCACATCGGTGCCGCGCAGCGCATCCAGCAGACTGGTCTTGCCGTGATCGACGTGGCCCATAATCGTCACCACCGGCGGACGCGGACGCAGCGTTTCTGCCGGGTCCATATCCTCGGAATTGTCGATATCGACATCACTGGCCGATACACGGGTGATATTGTGGCCGAATTCCTCGACCAGCAGTTCGGCAGTGTCCTGATCAATGGTCTGGTTGACCGTGACCATCATGCCCATGTTGAACAGCGCCTTCACCAGATCCGCGCCCTTTTCGGCCATGCGGTTGGCGAGTTCGCCGACGGTGATCGCTTCGGGTACGACCACGTCGCGCACCTGCTTTTCACGCGGCTTGGACGGGCCACCCTGCCCGCGGCGTTCCTTTTCGCGCGCACGCTTGAGCGCGGCGAGGCTGCGGGCGCGGCGGCCTTCGTCTTCGTTGAGCGCGCGGGTGACGGTCAGCTTGCCTGAACGGCGCTTGTCCTTATCGGAATCAATCGGCGCGGCGCGTTTGTCTTCCTTCTTCTTCTTGACGTCGGGACGCTTGGGCTCGGGCCGTTCGATCGGGGTGAAGCGGCGCGGGCTGGGCGCGGCATCCGACCTGTCGACGGGAGCAGCGCCTTCAGCCTCGGCGGCCACAGCCGACTCGTCGGCTGCCGGTGCGGGGTCAGCCACGGACGCGGCGTTTGCGGCTTCACCGCGCTGCTTTTCGGCTTCTTCTTCAGCCCGGCGATTGTCCTCAACCCGGCGGCGCTCTTCTTCCTCGCGCTCACGGGCTTCGATTTCTTCACGCTTGCGCGCTTCCTGGGCGCGTTGCAGCCGCTCTTCCTCGGCTTCCAGCTGGAGGCGTTTGACACGCTCTTGCGGGGTTTCGCCAGCAGGCGCGGCGCGCGCCGGGCGCGGCTTCGGGGTTGGTGCCGGAGCGGGCGTTTCAGCGACCGGAGGCGGCGCGGGCGGCGTAGGCGCAGCGGGCTCGCTACCGGGTTTGCCGATCGCGCGGCGACGCTTCACCTCGACCACCACCTTGTTGGTGCGGCCGTGGCTGAAGGTCTGCTTGACCTCGCCCGCGTCAACCGACCGTTTGAGGCCGAGGGGCTTGCGGGTGCGCTGGTTGTCGTCGTCGCTCATTGTAACTCTTTAATCCTTCACGTATTCATCAATTGTCGCCAGCCCCGATATGGGCTGGTCGCCGTGGCCGGATGCGTCCCGGCCGATATCATTCGTTATGTGCGCGCCGTGGCGACCAAGGTAGTTCGCCAGCCGGGTGACCGGATCGAGCACCCGCTTCGCCGCGCGTGTATCGCCGGGGTGCCCGGCAACGCCCAAGTGGACGACATTGTCGCGGCCCAATGCCACAGACAGCGCGGTGCGGTCCAGTGGCAAGACCTGGCCCCGTTCGCCCGAGCCTTCAACCTCACGCCCGACGCGCCAGGCCTGATCCAGCTTGCGCCGCCCGTCTTCGCTGCTGTCGCTGGCGTGGAGCAAGGCGGCAAGCCTGCCTGATCGCGCCTGTTCTTCGATCCGCGCCGATCCCAGCACAATCTTGCCAGAACGCAGTTCAAGCCCCAACCGGTCGCACAAATGGCGCGCCAGCGCGGCTTCCGCGCGGTCAGCCAGGTCATCGGGGATGGTCAGAACTGCACCCTTGAAGGCGCGCAGCAGTGCTTTCTTCAACGCGCCATCGGCCAGCGCAGTTTCCAGCAGCGCGCGGTCCGGCGTAATCCACGCCCCGCGCCCCGGGGCCTTGCCGGCCACATCGGGCAGCACCAGCCCGTCAGGCGAAATCGCCAGACGCAGCAGACCATCCCGCGCCGAGCTTTCCCCGGAAAGGATACAGCGCCGCTCGCTCCCCGGGTCATTGGCGACCGCAGCGGGGAGTTCCGGCTCAACGATGTCGGACGTCAGGCGCTCATTGGGTGGAGTCCGCATGGGCGGCCTCCTGATTGTCGGGGCTGGAGACGGGGTCTTCGTCTTCAAACCAGTGTGCGCGGGCTGCCATGATGATTTCGTTGCCCTGTTCTTCGCTCAGGCCATATTCGCCCAGCACGCCGCCCTTGTCCTGTTCACGCTGCGGACGCCGCATTGGCGGGCCAGCGGCATCATTGTTGCGGCGACGCGGGGCTTCGCGCTTCTTGGCGATCAATTCGTCAGTGGCAAGATCGGCCAGATCATCCAGCGTCTTGATCCCCGCCTTGCCGAGCGTGACCAGCATCGCTTCGTTCAGGTGCGGCATTTCCGCCAGCGCGTCTTCAACGCCCAGTTCGCGGCGCACCTCACGGTGGGCTGCTTCCTGACGTTCGAGCGCTTCGAGCGCGCGGTTTTGCAGTTCTTCGGCGAGTTCTTCGTCGAACCCTTCGATGGTCGCGAGTTCAGCCAAGTCGACATAGGCGACTTCGAGCAGTTCGGCGAAACCTTCGGCAACCAGCAGCTGCGACAGGGTTTCGTCGACGTCGAGCTCTTCCTCGAACATCTTCGAACGTTCGGCGAATTCCTTCGACCGCTTTTCCGAGGCTTCTTCCTCGGTCATGATGTCGATCTGGTGGCCGGTGAGCTGGCTCGCCAGCCGCACGTTCTGGCCGCGCCGGCCAATCGCCAGGCTGAGCTGATCGTCGGGCACCACCACTTCGATGCGGCCATCATCTTCGTCTAGCACGACGCGGCTGACGGTGGCAGGCTGCAACGCATTGACCACAAAGGTCGCGGTGTCTTCCGACCACGGGATGATGTCGATCTTTTCGCCCTGCAATTCCTGCACCACCGCCTGCACGCGGCTGCCCTTCATGCCGACGCAGGCGCCGACCGGGTCAATGCTGGAATCGTGGCTGATCACGCCAATCTTGGCGCGGCTGCCCGGATCGCGAGCGGCGGCCTTGATTTCGATGATGCCGTCGTAGATTTCGGGCACTTCCTGCGCGAACAGCTTGCGCATGAAATCGGGATGCGCGCGGCTGAGGAAAATCTGCGGGCCGCGATTATTGCGTTCGACCTTGGTGATCAGCGCGCGCACGCGCTCACCCGTGCGGGCGGCTTCGCGCGGGATCTGCTGATCGCGGCGGATCACGCCTTCGGCGCGGCCAAGGTTGACGATCACGTGGCCGAATTCGACCGACTTGATCACCCCGGTGATGACTTCGCCCTGCCGATCCTTGAATTCTTCGAACTGGCGTTCGCGTTCGGCATCACGGACCTTCTGGAAGATCACCTGCTTGGCAGATTGCGCATCGATGCGGCCAAGATCGACCGGCGGCAGCGGATCGACGATGAAATCGCCGACGGTCGCGCCCGGCTGCAGCTTTTCAGCCTGCTTCAGATCGACCTGCTTGAAGTAGTCTTCGACCTCCTCGACCACCTCGACCACGCGCCACAGCGTCAGATCGCCGGTCAGCGGATCGAGCTTGGCCCGGATGTCGTTTTCCGCACCGTAACGGTTACGCGCGGATTTCTGGATCGCTTCTTCCATCGCCTCGATGACGATGGATTTGTCGATCATCTTTTCCGTGGCGACCGCATTGGCAATCGCAAGGAGTTCGGCCTTATTGGCGGAAATGGCACTGGCCATCAGTCGTCTGCCTTTTCTTCTACGTTGTCTTCGATAAGTTCGTCGGCCCCGCTGGTATCCAGCGGGCGGGTAGCGGCGATCAGCGCGTCGGTCAGGACAAGCTTGGCCGTGTGAATCTGCGCCAAAGGCAGGCGGACATCACCCGCCTTGGCTTCGGTAATATGCACCATACCATCTTCGAGGCCATGCAGCACGCCCTTGTTGACGCGCTGGCCGTCAAAGCCCTTGTCCATGACGATCCGCACTTCATATCCCGCCCAATTCGCGAAATCCTTTTCGCGGGTCAACGGACGGTCGATGCCGGGTGAGCTGACTTCGAGGTGGTATGCCCCCTCGATCAGCACGTCGCCCGCTTCTTCTGCGGCGTCGATCACGTCGGATACCCGGCGCGACAGCGCCGCACACTGATCGATCACCAGCTGCCCGGTGGCCGGGTCTTCGGCCATGATCTGCAGCGCCATGCCGCCATCACCCGCTTCAGAAGCGATCATCGCCACGCGCACCAGTTCAAACCCAAGCGCCTGCGCCTCGGGTTCTATCAACTGGGTAAGGCGCGCGATATCGGCCATTCTTGCTCCATCAGGGCCGCCATGCAGAAATGCGGGTTTGTGCCGGCCCCAAGCGGCGCCAGCATCCAAACCTTGTTACCACAATGCCGGGATTAGCGGCCCATTAGGCGCGCGCGCGCGGTTTGGCAAGCGCGAAGGCAGTGGGCCGTGTCGCAACTGTCAGTTGCAGCCGGTGACCCAGCGGCGAACCTGATCGCGCAAGTCCTCACGCTTACGCCGTTCGAAGGAGGCTGCGTAATGCCGCATCGCCACGACCGCATCATGCGCAATCGGCAGGTCGAACGCCAAACCATTGGTGCCGCCATCAATGCCAGCAGTGCGCCTGATCGCGGTGACAAACATCTCCATGCCTTCGATCCGGAGATAGCCGCTTGCGCCTTCATTGATAGGACGCGCCAACCCGATTCGCGCGCCTGTTCGCGAAAGGTCGAGCAGCACGCACATCTGCGTTTCAGTTGTCGTAATCAACCGCGCCGGTATCGATAGCCGCAATCGCGATGCGCCGCGCCGCCCGACGTTTTCCAGCGGGCCGCGATCAGGCGTGGCAAGTTTCGGCAACATAGTGCTGCGGGATAACAGCAGCATGGTAAGCGCGGTGCGACCATGCACCTACGGGTTTTTACTGAGACATCAGACGACGATCAAAGGTCAGGAGCTAATAGCCCCAGCCACCATCCTTGTGGCTGTCGCGCGAATTATCGCGCTGCCGATCGCGCTGGGATGCCGCGCTTGGCGGCCGGTAGCCCCAGCCATCCTTGGCCATTTCTGCAGCGCGGCGTTCCTCCTGAGCGGCGATGATCGCTTTTTCGCCGATCCGCTCGGCCCGTTCACCTACTGAATCGACTGCCTTGGGCACGAAATAGGACGCGCCTATGGTAAACATCAGGCCCGTGACAATGAAGCCAAGCGCAATGATCCCGAAAATGAACCGGACAGTGCTGGTGAGGTTTTCAACAATATCGAGAAGTGCGCGCATCGTCCCGCTCCCAAACGAACATCGGGTTGCGATTAATCCCTGAATCTTGCGATTTGGTTAGGCGCCCTCCTCCTGCCCCTCCATCAGCCCGTGTTTGCGGATCGCATGGCGCAGTTGGTCATAGGTCAGGTTAAGCGCCCGCGCGGTCTGGCGTTGGTTCCAGCGATGCTTGCCCAGCGCATGTTGCAGGATCGTGCGTTCGTGTGCGTCAACCGCGGCGCGCAGGTCGTCAACCGCATCGGCATTTGACGGGATGGAGGGCGTATCCGGCGGGCCATTGGAAAGTGGCGCGGTTGGCGCGCGGCGATGCTGCGGCGGTTGCGGCCGCCACGGGCTGTCGAACGGATCGAATTGCACGTGCGCAATCGGCGCTTCTGCATCGGCCCAGCGATAGACCGCGCGTTCAACCACGTTGCGCAATTCGCGGACATTGCCGGGCCACAGGTGATCTTCCAGCGCATCCATCACGTGCGGCGCAAATCCCGGCCAGCGGTCCCATTCCAGCTCCGCCGCCATGCGCCGCCCGAAATATTCCGCCAGCACGCCGATATCACCCTCACGCACCCGCAGGGGCGGCAGGGTTATGACTTCAAAGCTCAGCCGGTCGAGCAGGTCAGCGCGAAACTCTCCCGCCGCCGCCAGCGCGGGCAGATCATCATTGGTCGCCGCGACAATCCGCACATCGACCCGGATCGGGCGCGATGCACCGATGCGGGTGATTTCGCCATATTCGACCGCGCGCAGCAGCCGCTCCTGCGCGCCCATCGACAGCGTGCCCAGCTCATCAAGGAACAAAGTGCCGCGATCAGCCTCCTCAAACCGGCCCGCGCGCGATTTGGTCGCGCCAGTAAACGCCCCGGCTTCGTGCCCGAACAATTCGGCTTCGATCAGGGTTTCGGGCAAAGCCGCGCAGTTCATGGTGACGAGCGGCTCATCCCAGCGGGACGAAAGGCGGTGCAGACGTTCGGCGATCAGTTCCTTGCCGGTGCCACGCTCACCGATCACCAATACCGGGCGGTTCATCGATGCCGCGCGGCTGGCACGTTCGACCGCATCCAGAAAAGCCCCCGACTGGCCGATGA
>JAHJSJ010000295.1 GCA_018830415.1 Alphaproteobacteria bacterium
GACAACTGGCGGCGCTGCACCAGTTTCTTTTCAATCTTGTCGCGCAGTTCCTTGAGCTTGTCCGAATCAAGCTCGCCGCGCCCGCCGCCTTCGACGGGGCCGCCGGTAACGCCGCGTGGAATAGTGATCGAACGTGTGCCAGTCTGGCCCATTGCATTGGGATAATTATCCACATCGGTGAGCGATGACCCGCCCAGCATCCCATCAGAGCCCGCGCTTTCCTTGCGCATCTTGACCAGCGTGGGGGAGAAATAATCGGCGATCCCCTTGCGCTGTTTCTCCTCGGTCGCGCCGAGCAGCCACAATAGCAGGAAAAACGCCATCATCGCGGTCACGAAATCGGCATAGGCAACCTTCCACGCGCCGCCGTGGTGCCCGGCTTCCTGGATGGTGATCCGCTTGATGATGATCGGCGCGGGCGGGGCAATTGCCTTCAGGTCAGCTTCGGCCACGTCACCGGCCCCGCATCATGTCGAGCAGATCGGTCAATTTCGGACGGTGTGCGGGCGGCAGGCCCGACCGCGCAGCTTCGAGCACCAGCGGCTGCGGATAGCCGTGCAGACTGGCGATGATCACCTGCTTGATCGAATAGAAGATCTGCTGGTCATGGATGTTGATCTGTTTGAGCCGGCTGCCAAGCGGCGAAGCGAAGCCATAGGCCAGCAGCACGCCCAGAAACGTCCCGACCAGCGCCGCACCAATCATCTTTCCGAGGATTTCCGGCGGCTGGTCGATCGCGCCCATCGTCTTGATGATCCCCAGCACCGCTGCGACGATGCCCAGCGCGGGCAAGGCATCGGCCAGCGACTGGATCATATGTTCAGGCTCGCTCATTTCGTGCAGCTGGGTCTTGATCGCGCTGTCGATCACGTCTTCAACCGCGTGGGTATCCAGCGTGCCGGACGACACCACCAGCAATGTCAGCGGATCGCAGATCATCCCGGTCACGACCGGATCGCTTTGCAGGCGGGGATATTCGCTGAAAATGGTGGAGCTGGCGGGTTCGGTAACGTGGCTTTCCAGCGCCACCGCACCTTCGGATCGCAGCAGCTTCATCAGCTTGCTGGTCAGGGCAATCGCGTCGATGTGGTCTTCGTGGGCATATTTCGGGCCTTTGAACACCTTGCCCAACCCCCCGCCGAGCAATTTGATCGCGTGCATCGAATTGCCGATCAGCGTCGCGCCCAGCGCAGCGCCGCCGATGATCATGAATTCGAGCGGGGCGGCTTTCAATACCGGCCCCATGGCGCCGCCAGCGAGCATGAACCCGCCGAACACCATCACCAGCAGCACGACAATTCCGATTGCAACAAACACGGGTCAGGGCTCCTGTCAGCGCAGCGCGTTGAACAGCGACAGCGAACTGATGCGGGCAAATGCCGCCTGGCTCGCTTCGAGCGCGGTCAGCGATTGCTGGAGCCGCGCGATGGCTTCGGCGATGTCGGTATCACCCACTCTTGAACGGCGTTCGGCCAGTTCGATGCTGCGGGTTCCCTGCTGCTGCTGCACCTGTTCAACCCACGCCAGCCGCGTGCCGAGAATGGTCTGCGCGCGGTTCGCCGTATCGAGCGCGGCGTCGATCCCATCAATCGCTGCCAGCGCCGCACCCGCCGGATCGGGCGAGCCGCCATTCAACGCCGCCGCCAGCCCGCTCAGCACCGCAAAGGCGCTTGACGGGGTGCCGCCGAGATCGAATTCGAAAACTTCATTGCCCGGCAGGCCGCGTTCAATCGCGGTGCCCGGCGCAACTGGCACCACGCCGCTGGTGGGCGTGCCGATATAGGTGACATTGCCTGCCGCATCGCGGGTGAATGCCGCGCCGGATGACAGGCCCGCAAACAACGGTTCGCCTGTCAGCGCAGTGCCATTGGCGCGCGAAAACAGTTCTTCGGTGAGCTGTTCCAGTTCAAATGCAATCGCCTGCCGTCCATCAGCCCCGGTCGGGGTGTTGGCGGCCTGCACCGCCAGTTCACGTGCGCGCTGGAGCAGCGATTTGACTGCTTCGACCTCTTGCGAGGCTGAGCTGATGTCCTGCCCCAGCCGCGCGGTATTATCGCCCTCGACGCTGGCAAGCCGTTCGCGCCGGGCGACGTTGCGCAGCTGTGCGGCGGCAGCGGGATCGTCCGATCCGCGCTCGATCTTGTTGCCGGTGGCAATCTGGGTGCGGGCGCGTTCGATACCCGCGCGCAAATCCGCCATCTGCGCGAGCGAGCGGTTGAAAAACGAACTGGTGGAATTGCTGACAAAGCTCATGCCTCTTGCTCCCCTTACCGCAACGCCAAAATCGTATCGAACAGGTCGGCGGCGACCTGGATCACCCGGCTGTTGGCTTCGAATGCCTGTTGCAGGCGGACGAGATTGGCGGCCTCGTCATCCAGATCGACCCCGGTTTCGCGCAGCAGTTCCGCTTCGGCGCTGGCGGCGACCACGCCCAGCCCATCACGCCGGGTTTCCAGCGCGGCGACCCGGCTCGACAGGTTCAGCAGCAGGGCATCGGCCCCGGCTGAAGGGCCGGTTGCCGCGCCAAGCGCGCCGATCAGCGCGGCAAGATTGCCTGTGTCACGGCTGCCCGCAGGCGATCCGGCAGGCGCGGTGGCAAGCCTGTCTGCCGAACCAAGCACCATCACAAGATCAGCCGCGCCGGTTCCGGCAAATAACGGCTGGCCCGGCGTTCCATCGGTGCCGACGCCATTGGCCTGCGCGCTATTGGCAATGGTGATGAGCGAAACGGCAAGCGTATCGAGCCCGTTTTGCAGATCCGCCATCTGGCTGAGCGCCGCAGCGCGGCCCGCCATCGCCCCGCCGCCGGGGGCAAAGCTGATCCCGCCAACCGCAAAGGCCAGGGTGCCATCGGCGGCAATGCTGATGGCGACGCTGTCCGCCACCCCGCCCGTAACCAGCGCAACCGGCGGCGCGCCGTTCAACGTGACATCGACGGTGCCATTGGCGTTGATCGTGGGGGTGATCGCAAATTGTTCGGCAAGGCCGCGCAGCGCCTTGTCGCGCGCATCGAGCAGCGCCGCACGCCCTGCGGTGCCTTCGCGCGTGCCGACCAGATCGCGGTTGATCTCGGCCAGTTCGGTCGCAAGTTCGTTGACGGTGAGCACTTCGGCGCTCGCTTCGCCCTGCACCAGGCTGCGGGCATTGACGAGCGTGGCGCTGGCAACCGCGAAATTGCTTGCCACCTGCCGCGCGCTTTCCAGCGCAGACACCCGCAGCGCGGGTTCAAGCGGGTTGGCTTCCAGCCGGGTCAACGCGGCTTCGAAATCGACCAGGCCGGTGAACACGCCCGAATTTTCGATCGCGCTTTCTGCGTCGCGCATGGCGGAAAACTCCGCCTCGGCGGCGGCCAGCGCGGACGACGCATCGCGCGCCTGCCGCTGCACCAGCGCACTTTCGGCGCGTTCGATCACGCCGGGGCGCACCCCGCCAAGCGAATCCGCAGCATTGATCCCGATCGATCC
>JAHJSJ010000296.1 GCA_018830415.1 Alphaproteobacteria bacterium
CATCGCCCAGTTCACTTGCCCGTTCCTGCCCGGTACGGGCGGTCTGCACCGCATCATCGATCAGAGCCATGATATAGCCGACCGCCGCCTTTCCCAGCAATGTCCCGATCTGCGATCCGCCCCGTGCAGCGATGGTCTTGATCCCGGAACTCGCGCTGGTTGCTGCGCTGCTGACCATCCGGCGACCGGGGCGGGTGAGCAATCCGATTGCAAGGCCAACCGCCAGCGCGCCGCCGATTACCGCAAGCGGGTGGGCACGGGTATAATCGGCCGCAGCCGTCGCCGCCGCGCGGGCATTGTCAGCCAGCGAACGTTCGGCATTGCGACGCTCGGCGGCCTCGATCCGGGCGCGCAGACTATCGCGCTTGCTATCGGCAAGGATGCTGGGCTGATCGGTCATTCGGGGTCTCCTTCGGAAGCCGACACGGGGTCAGGCTCTGCTTCGCTGTCTTCGTCTGAGCTGTTAAAATCGTCGAGCCAATCGAGGATCGGCCCGCGCGAAAACCACAGGATGATCGCGCCGAGCAGCAGCGCCAGCGCGCCCTTGTGATCGCTGGCCTGCGCGGTGGCCTGTGCCAGCACATCGCGCGCGCCAGCACGGATACGGCCCGAAATGGTCGAACTGACCCCCGATGACACGCGACTGGCGATCCCTTCTTCACCAATACTGGCGCGCAGCCGCTCAATATCCGCAAGCACCACAGCGCGGGCGGCGTCGCGCAGCGCGCGGTCTTCGATGAAGCGGGTTGGCAGGTCGGTCACGCGCCATCCTCCGATCCGAACATCGCCGCCACGGCCTTGCCATTGCCGCGCGCGGCCCACACCAGCGTAGCAACGCCTGCCAGCAGCACCCCGACGACAATCGCGATCGCACCCCAGATCGTTACCAGCGGAGCCAGCGCGATAACCGCGCCCACGGCTAGCGCGATCAGGGCGATGTGGAGCAGCACCAATGCCAGCACCAACAGCGCCAGCGCCCGGGCCGTTTTTCGGCTCGCCAGACCAGCGCGGGTTTTCTGGAAGGCGATTTCCGCTTCGGCATAGGTGCGCGCGTCATCGACCAGCGCTGTGATGTCATCGCGCAGGCTGTTGAAGCTGTTACTGTCTTCGCCGGGATCGCCGTCCGGGCTTGCGGCCGGATCAGCGCTATCATCCCGTGGCGAAGGCAACGGGCCGGGTTCGGGATTGTCCATGACCTGCTACCGCCAGCACCAACCCGCGATCAGCCCCGCTTTCCGCGAAACAGCCGGGCGATGAAAAAACCGACCACGGCAGCAATACCCACCGCCACGCCGGGGCTTTTACGCACCATTTCACGGGCATCTTCGCCCAGTTCCTCAACGCTTTTGGCTTCGAGCTTGGCCGAGGTTTCAGCCAGCGTGCGCGAAGCCTTGCGGGCGTAATCGCCATATTGTTCGCCCAGCTTTTCGTCGATCTGCACCGCGCTATCGCCCACCACTTTGCCGATCGAGGCGATGGCATCGCTGGCGGTCTTTTTGCCTTCGACCGCCAATTCGCCCGCCTTGCTCAGTGCCTGTTCGCTATAGTGCTTGGCCTCGGCGGCCAGATCGGTGCCCTTGCCCTTGGCCTGTTCGCCGACAGTGCTGAGCCGGGTTTCAGCCTCGGCACGCAGAGCTGCAGCGCCAGCCTTTGCCTCTTCGAGCGCGGCGTTGAAACGGCTTTTCGCTTCAGCGACCGGGGCGGCGCTTTTGGCGGTGGCCGCGGTTTTGAGCGGTGCCGCCTTGGTTGGGCCCTTGGCCTTGGTAGCGCCGCCTTTGGCTGGGCTAGCCGGGGTCTTGCGCGCCTTGGTGGCGGTCGATTTCGGGTCAGTCGGTTTCTGAGGGGTCGTATCAGCCATAAGGTTGTCCAATCTCCATTTCGTCCTGTTGCTCGGCGCCGCCCGCTTGCGCCCTTTCGATCAGGCGCTTAGGGGCTTCATACGCGCGGCAAATCGCAGAATCATGCCGTGCAAAGTGTCTTATCATCCTACAACACATTCCTGCCGGAGCCAAACATGACCGCCATCATCGACCTGCACGGACGCGAGATTCTTGACAGTCGCGGAAACCCCACCGTTGAGGTCGATGTGCTGCTGGAAGACGGCAGTTTTGGGCGCGCCGCAGTGCCATCGGGTGCCTCGACCGGGGCGCACGAAGCGGTTGAACTGCGCGACGGCGACGCTGCGCGTTATCTCGGCAAGGGCGTGTTGAAAGCGGTCGAAGCGGTCAACAACGAAATCCGCGACCTGCTGATCGACAATTTCGATGCCGAGGATCAACGCGATGTCGATCTGGCGCTGATCGCGCTTGATGGCACGCACAACAAGGCGCGGCTCGGCGCGAACGCCATCCTCGGCACCAGCCTTGCGGTCGCCAAGGCGGCGGCCAATGCGCGCGGCTTGCCGCTCTATTCCTACCTTGGCGGCGTGTCTGCGCACCTGCTGCCGGTGCCGATGATGAACATCATCAACGGCGGCGAACATGCTGACAACCCGATCGACATTCAGGAATTCATGATCATGCCGGTCGGCGCGGACAGCATCGCCGAAGCCGTGCGCTGGGGCTCGGAAGTGTTCCACACCCTCAAGAAAGGCCTTGCGCAAAAAGGCCTGGCGACCAGCGTCGGCGATGAAGGCGGGTTCGCGCCCGACCTCGCCAGCACCCGCGCGGCGCTCGATTTCATAATGGAATCAATCACCAAGGCCGGGTTCACGCCGGGCGAAGACATGGTGCTGGCGCTGGACTGCGCGGCGACTGAGTTTTTCAGGAATGGGCGCTATGAAATATCGGGCGAAGGGCTGAGCCTGAGCGGAGAAGAAATGGCCGATTACCTTGCCAGATTATGCGCCGATTACCCGATCCGCTCGATCGAGGACGGCATGAGCGAGGATGATTTCGCGGGCTGGGCGGCGCTGACTTCCAAGATTGGCGACAAGGTTCAGCTGGTGGGGGATGATCTGTTCGTCACCAATCCCGCGCGCCTTTCTGATGGTATCGCCAAGGGCCTGGCCAATTCATTGCTGGTCAAGGTCAATCAGATCGGCACGCTGACTGAAACGCTCGCCGCGGTCGATATGGCGCACCGCTCGCGCTACACCTGCGTGATGAGCCACCGTTCGGGTGAGACCGAAGACGCGACCATCGCTGACCTCGCGGTGGCAACCAATTGCGGACAGATTAAAACGGGATCGCTCGCCCGTTCGGACCGGCTTGCCAAGTACAACCAGTTGATCCGCATCGAGGAAGAACTGGGCGACAGCGCGGCATTTGCGGGCAGGGGTTGCTTCGGCGGGCGGTGCTGACTTCGGGGAGGGCTTACAGGCTCGCCTCAAACGCGTCAAAAAACCGTTCCATCGCCTTAACGCCGGTGTGGCTCAACCGCACCAGAACGCGGCGGTTGTCGCCAGAGTCATTCTCGCGAACGATCAGCCCTTCATCGGCAAGCACCCCGAGCCAACGCAGACCAGTGGTCGCAGGCGTCGCCGATCCTATGCACGCGCTTGAAACGGAAACGGGCTTGTCCTCTGCCTGCGCGATGAACAGGTCGAGCAGAATGTCCCAGGCCGGTTCACCGAATAATTCGGAATTGCCGAAAATCACGGCGCGTTTGCGGCGCAGACTGTAAGTTTTCCGGGCCAGTTCGAGATGGCGACGATCCGATCGCGGCGAACGACCCGGTGCGCTGGCCGGTGTAGTGCCTGCTTTCGGGGCTGCATCAGCCACATCACGCAACCGTGCGGCAATTGCCACCAGCTCATCTGCCAGCGGTTGCAATTTGGAAGCCGAAACAGCAGCATCCGATTCGTCGGAATCAAAGCTGTCAGGCGCTATGGGGTCATCCATATGCCAGTCTCCGTGCCGGAGCCGTTGAAGCCGAGGAAATACGTTGGAACACGGATTAGAGCTAGCGTGGCTAGCTGCGCTTGGCTTTAAGGGAAAATACGCATTGCGCTATTTCCCTGACATCCATCTATTCCCTTAGGGTTCTGATTTTCTTGTATTTAATTTATAGCACTGATTGCGCGTTTGTGCAAGTCTGAGGTGCTGAATCGCTGCATCAAGGTGCGCGGCGCCAATATGGGCACCCATCCGGTCAAGCGCGGCCAGTTGATTTTCCAATATAGTGATAATGTGAGGTAGGTCGGGTTGCTCCGATAACGCGGCTTTGTAGGTTGTCACTGTGATATCCTGAAGCTGGCTGCACGTAACTGCTATCCCGTGCGACCGGCGAGCAACAGCTTAAGCTGATAGGGTATCACGTTAATGGCTTACGGAAATCTACAGAGGGAAACTACGTAGACGGTCAAAATGGGACAGTTTATGGCTGTGAAATCAGAACTATCCCCGTCAAGGCTTCAATGACCGAACCGCTTTTGCAACTGGAGCAACGCCAGTGCCGCCTTGGCCGCCTCGCCGCCCTTGTCCTTTTGCGCAGGATCAGCACGTTCGAGCGCCTGCGCTTCGTTTTCCACCGTCAGAATGCCGTTGCCGATGGCAATCCCGTCCATAGTCAAAGCCATGATCGCGCGGGCGCTTTCACCGGCGACGATTTCGAAGTGATAGGTTTCACCCCGGATCACAACGCCGATGGCAACAAAGCCGTCATATTCGCCGCTTTCTGCAGCCATTGCGATGGCGCCGGGGATTTCCAGCGCTCCGGGCACAGTCAACACCTCGACCTCATGCCCGGCACCCACCAGCGCGGCCTTGGCCCCGGCAATCAGCATGTCGTTAAGGTGTGCGTAGAACCGCGCTTCGACGATCAGGATACGAGCCATGAAACTTACTCCGGAATGGGTTGGTGACTGGTGATGGTAAGGCCATAACCTTCGAGCGCAACGAGATCAGGGCGGCTGTTCGATAACAGCACCATGTCGCTGACGCCCAGATCGACAAGGATCTGCGAACCGATACCGATATTGCGCAGTTCCTCGTCGTGCTGCCATTCACCGGAGCCGACGCGCCCGGTCAGGATCACGATCACGCCCGCGCCGTGTTCTCCAATCGCCTGCATCGCGCGTTGCAGCGTGCGCTTTCGCGGGCCGGGCTGGCCCAGCACATCGTCAAATA
>JAHJSJ010000297.1 GCA_018830415.1 Alphaproteobacteria bacterium
ACGATGTCGTCGGAATCGCACAAGGCGGGGCTGGCAACGAGGGTTTCGTCCATCTCGCATCGGTATAATTGTGTCAGGGTGACATCGTCGGCCGACAGATTGACCGATTCCTGAACAATTTGCTTGATGGTATCGACATCGGTCGTTGCGCCCTGATTGGTCGCGAGGATGATGATTTCGGCCTCATTGGCGACGCTTTGCAGTTCATGCTGGCGTGCAACGATCGTCCCGGTCTCGGCAATGCCGAGAGTCATCAGGATCAGCACGGGCGCGACAAATGCGGTTTCGATCGCGAATGACCCGCGCCGATCGCTGGCGATGCGTTTGAACAGCTCGGCCATGATCAAGCCACCATCCGCACGAGCGGCACTGACGAGCCGGCACTGGTGGCGTCGTCAATCGGGCAGAGCGTTTCGAGGAACGCATTGCCGAGGATCTTGATCGTATAGGCGGAAATCTGGAGGCACTGCGACGCGACATTTGCGGTGCCGTTGACCTGAAGATCGCCATCGGGAAGATAGATCAGCCCTTCGATCAGCGAATTGGAATTGCCATTGAACACATGATCGCTGGTGGGGTTGTTGTCGCGGTGTTCGAACACCAGGAAACCGGCGAGTTCGTCCGCTCGCGATGCGTAGGGCGTGCCCACGAAATCGGCTGCGGTCATCGGTGACAGGCTGATGGCGTTGGCATTACCCATGCCGCCAAGTTTAAGCGTGGCACCGTTCTTCAGCACGAACATTACTCCGCTGCCCGTAACCGACGCATTGTGGGTAAGATCAAGCTCTCCCCCATCGATCACGTAAATCCCGCGGGCAAAGGTCGTGTTGCACGTGATGCGCAGGCCGCGATAGGTGCCCGGCAGCAGCGATGCCTGCTGGTTTTGGCCCCGTCCCGTGCAACTATACGAGCGCGGCGTGTCGTTGGTGGGCGGCTCTATATCAGCATAGGCATCATTAAGCCCCCGCACGTTTTCGGCGATAATGTCCTGGTGGTCGGGATCGGTTGAACTTACTGTCCCGCAGGCCGCGATCGAATCGGTTTCGACGTCAGCCGACCCGTCGATCACCACCGCGTCATCATCGCAGGAAAGCGCCGCAAGGCCGCAGCGCGCACGGATGGTGGCGTTCCCGCCGATGTCCGTGCCGGTGCCTTCTTCACGCAATGAAATCAGACAGGCGTTGAAGGAGATGCCCGCCTGGAAAATCGCTTGGGCGCGAACGCTTACCGTTGCGGCCTGGCCGGTCAGAAAGCTTGAAAAGGGCAGGCGGCGCGATGCGCTTGCCGCGACGACGACGCTGTTCTGCGACCCGCCGGCAAAATCGGCACGCAGAATGGTGGGGCCGGACGCAAATTCTCTGACCACGCCGAGGTTGCCATCATATTCCTGCGTTGCCCGTGCGGCGTAGTTACCGGCGCTGTCGGGATTCGATAACGCCCAGGCACCCGAATAAGCGGCCTGATCGACCGCGTGCTGCAATTCGCGTTTCCACATGTACCATTGGGCCGTGTCAACCGCCAGGCCAGCACCGCCGATCAACGCCGGAAGCCCCGTCGCCACGATGATCAAGGCGTTGCCGCTTGTGCATGCCTTCAGTTTTGAAACCAGGTTTCCGAGAAACGTCATCCTTGAGCCTCCTGTAATGCATGGGACATGCTGAACTTCGCTGGCCTGGCAGGTGCCAGAAAATGCGAAACACGGGTGTGCAACCCTAATTTTCCCGCCCCATCGCACATGTCCTTTCCGTGGCATTCCGCGCCAGAACGGCCCGGGACTTACAGAAACATTCATCCGCCATAAGCGGTGCTGGTAAGCGGATTGCGAAAGAGCATGGTTAGCAGGATGTTAACGGCGCTTTGCGGCTTTTCTGTTTGCTGTGGCGTCCCACAAAAGGACAGTTTGCTTGCCATCAGCAAAAAGGGGCGGCTAGGCGCACAGGGGATGAACGATGACCGGCTTGACCCTATCCCGCCTGAGGCAGAACTGGCGCTGGCGTGGAGCCCGCCAAAGCTTCGCGCGCCGTTAACCACAGCCATTCAGCTTGATCGGCGACTTGCCCGGATTGTTGCCCACACGACCGAACCGATGTTGGGGCAGATGCGGCTCGCCTGGTGGCGCGATGCGCTGGGCAAGCCGCCGTCAGATCGGCCTCGCGGCGATGCGGTGCTCGATGCGGTGGGAAGGGACTGGGCCGGGCGCGAGGCAGCCCTGATCGCGATGGTCGATGGCTGGGAAGTGCTTGTGACCGCAGACCACCTTGGCCCATCCGAAATCGAGGCGTTCGGTTCCCGGCGCGGTGCGTTTTTTGGCGCGCTCGGTAACGACCGTAGCCCGGCGGGCGACAATCGGGTTGCGGCGGCTGCATTCCGCTGGGCGATTGCGGACGCAGCGGCAGGTGTGTCCGGCGGGTCGGAACGCGCCTTGCTGATCGAAGCCGGTCTGGCGCGGGCCGGGGCGGGCGGGCGCCTGCCGCGCGAATTGCGCGGTCTTGCCGTGCTCGATGCACTGGCATTGCGCGCGCTGCGGCGCGGCGGGCGCCCATTGATGGAGGGGCGGGGCGCATCGCTGACGGCGCTGCGGGCGGCTATCTTTCTGTGCTGACTACGTATAATACCGTAGGATATCAGCAACAAGGGGCAGACCGTTGCGCGAAGCCGTTGTCGGAGTGTTTGCCGGGCTTGCCCTGGCCGGGGTGGGCGTGTTCTGGTGGCAGGGCCGCGCGGCGGTTGAAGCCAGCGCCCCGCCGCCGCCATCACCCGAAGCGCCTGCTCCGCCCGCTGAAAACCTGCCGATCGTCGATCCCGGCGCGATGCAAGGCCCCGCGCCGCCCGAACCGGGCGAACTCACCCGCGAAGAGCAGCGGTTCTTTCGTTACGACCGCAACCGCGACCGGCTGATTACCCGCAACGAGATGCTTTCGACCCGGTCAGATGCGTTCCGCGCGCTCGACCGGGATGGAAACAACCTGCTGACCTTCGAGGAATGGGCGGTCACGACGGTGCAGCGGTTTGAGGGCGCCGATGCCGATGCCAATGGCCGCCTGACCCCGCGTGAATTTGCCACCACCGCGCCCAAACCGGCGGCGAAGAAGCCCGCCTGCAAGTGTTGAGTCGTCAGCGTTTGCGAATCCCCGCGCAGGCGGGGACCTCGGGCGGTTGTGCGATTTTGCCTGAGATCCCCGCCTACGCGGGGACTCGCCTCTGCTGCTGGGCAATCCAGCGTGCCAGATCGGCCTTGGCGCGGTTTGTATAGGCTTCTTTGCGCACCTTCTTGCCGACATCGTGGAGCGGCGGGAACAGCCCGAAATTGACATTCATCGGCTGAAAGGTTGCAGCCTCGGCGTCGCCGGTGATGTGGCTCAGCAATGCGCCCATCGCGGTTGTCGCGGGCAGGGGCTGCCAATCGCGCCCCCCCAGCTCTGCCGCCGCCATCATCCCAGCCACCAGCCCGATGGCCGCGCTTTCAACATAGCCTTCACACCCGGTCACTTGCCCGGCAAAGCGGATATGCGGCGCGGCGCGCAGGCGCAGTTGGCGGTCAAGCACTTCGGGCGAATTGAGGAAGGTGTTGCGATGCAATCCGCCCAGCCGCGCAAATTCGGCGTTCTCCAGCCCCGGAATAGTGCGGAACAGTTCCACCTGTGCGCCGTATTTCAGCTTGGTCTGGAACCCCACCATGTTCCACAGCGTGCCGAGCTTGTTGTCCTGCCGCAGCTGCACCACCGCATAGGGCCAGCGCCCTTGCGGAAAATCGGCGGAGGTATCGAAGGGATTATCCAGCCCCACGCCCTTCATCGGGCCATAACGCAGCGTTTCCACCCCGCGCATCGCCATCACCTCGATCGGCATGCAGCCATCGAAATAGGGGGTGTCCTTTTCCCACTGCCTGAACTCGGACTTCTCGCCGTCGATCAGCCCCTTGTGAAAGGCAAGGTATTGTTCCTGCGTCATCGGGCAATTGATGTAATCGCCGCCTTCGTTCGACGCTTCGGTGCGTTTGTTCCAGCGCGACTGGATCCAGCATTTCGACATGTCGATGCTGTCGTGGTGGATGATCGGGGCGATGGCATCGAAAAAGGCGAGGCGTTCGCTGCCGGTTGCCTTCACGATGCTCGCGGCGAGCGCCTCTGCGGTCAACGGCCCGGTGGCGACGATGGTGAGGCCGCTGGCGGGCAGGGCATCCACCCGCTCGCGCATGATGGTGATATTGGGGTGTTCGTGCAGCGCTTTTTCAACCTC
>JAHJSJ010000003.1 GCA_018830415.1 Alphaproteobacteria bacterium
AAGCGGCAGGTGCAGGAAGTCGAGAAACTGCGCGAAGTGCTGGCCGAAGTCGCACCGCAGGCGATGAGCGATTTCGTGACCGACGATGACTCGCCGGCGTCCAACCGATTCGAAAAACTGATCAACATCAAGGATCGCGGGCAGATTTTCCGCGTCGAAGTCGACACGATCGAACATATCGAGGCGGCGGGCGATTACATGATCATCTCCACCGGCGACAATTCGCTGGTGCTGCGCGAGACGATGAAGGACCTGGAACGCCGGTTAGACCCGCGCAAGTTCCAGCGGGTGCACCGTTCGACCATCGTCAACCTCGATCTGGTGCGGCAGGTGAAGCCGCACACCAACGGCGAGTGTTTTCTGGTGCTGGAATCGGGCGCGGAGGTGAAGGTTTCGCGGTCTTACCGGGATGTGGTGGCGCGGTTCGTGCATTGACCTTCCCCCTCGTCATTGCGAGGAGCGATAGCGACGAAGCAATCCATCGACCGGTGCTCACGGTTGAGCCTTCCGGCCATGGATCGCCGCGGGCCAATCGGCCCTCGCGATGACGAAGGATGCGTTGATGCCTGATTTCACCCTCCCCGGCTTCGACCTCGCCAAGTTCAT
The DNA here is from genome assembly GCA_018830415.1 of Alphaproteobacteria bacterium. Taxonomy (GTDB): domain Bacteria; phylum Pseudomonadota; class Alphaproteobacteria; order Sphingomonadales; family Sphingomonadaceae; genus Erythrobacter. The sequence goes on from JAHJSJ010000003.1 coordinate 607, forward strand.
CCGTGAAACCCTTGCCGAAGACCTCGGCGTGAGCCTGCCCGGCGGCGGACGCGATGTCACTTCGGAGAGCGTGATCCCCGCCGATGCGCGGTTTTCGGGCGTGATGGACAGCCGCGATGCGATTGTCGTTGCGGGCCTGCCGCTGGCCGAGGCATTCTTCCGCGCGCTCGACCCCGATTGCACGATCGAATGCCTCGCGCATGATGGCGACAAGGTGCCTGCGGGAACCGATCTGATGCGGATCGAAGGCCGCGCCCGCGCGCTGCTGACGGCGGAACGCAGCGCATTGAACATCGTCCAGCACCTTTCGGGCATTGCCACCATGACGCTAGGATATGTCACCGCGATGCGCGGGCCGGATGGCAACCCCGCCTGCACCCTGCTCGATACCCGCAAGACCATTCCCGGGCTGCGCTTTCTTGAGAAATACGCGACCCGGCAGGGCGGCGCGCAGAACCACCGCATGGGATTGTGGGACGCGGCGATGATCAAGGATAATCACGTTGCGGTGGCGGGCAGCGTTGGTGAGGCGGTACGGCGGGCACGCGATGCCGGGGTGGAGCGGATCATCTGCGAGGTTGACCGGCTCGACCAGATCGAACCCGCGCTGGCAGCAGGCGCGCACCACCTGTTGCTCGACAACATGGACGCCGCCACCTTGCGCGCCGCCGTGGTGATGGTCGCAGGCCGCGTGCCGACCGAGGCCAGCGGCGGGGTGAACCTTGAAACAATCGCAGCCAAGGCCGCGAGCGGGGTCGATTACGTCTCGGTCGGAAGATTGACGCAGAGCGCGCCTGCGGCTGACATCGGGCTGGATTTTTCTCCGCTGTAATGCGCGTTTTTGTCGCCCCCTTTATCGCCGCGCTGGCGCTGCTCGCCCCCATGCCAGCCCACGCGCAGGCCTACCAATGCCGCGCGCCGCAGGTCAGCACCGTTCCGCGCATTGCGCCCGATGGCCCGCGCCGGGTGATGCCGATCACGGGTTACACGCTGGCACTCAGCTGGAGCCCGGAGTTCTGCAAACCGCGCAAGGATGCCCGCGCCCATGCGGTGCAATGTTCGGGCAGCAACGGCAGTTTCGGCCTCGTGGTGCATGGGCTGTGGCCCGAGAGCGGGCAGAGCTGGCCGCAATGGTGCGATGCGGGCGCGGCGCTGACCCCGGCGCAGGTGCGCAGCGCGATGTGCATGACGCCCTCACCGCAGCTCGTGGCGCGGGCGTGGGCCAAGCATGGCAGCTGCATGGTGACGCGCCCTGACGCCTATCTCAAGGTCACGCGCATCCTGTGGGACAGCTTGCGCATCCCCGATTACGACCGCATCAGCCGCGAAGACAGCCTCACCGCAGGCCGCATCCGCGCCGCCTTTGCCGATGCCAATCCGGGGATTCCCGAAAGCGCCATCGGCGTGAAGCTGAACGAGCGCGGCTGGCTGGAGGAAGTGCGGCTATGCTACGCCAAGACCTTCCGCCCGGTGCGCTGCCCGGCGGCAAGGTGGGGCGCGAAGGATGGGTCTGCCGCGAAAATCTGGCGGGGGTTATAGGCTGGCCCAGGCTGTGGTTAGACCCCTGCTAGACCCTGCCTCGACTGGCGTATCCGCAATGTTTCACGTGAAACATCGGCCTTTGTTGTCGCATCGTAAAAAGCTGAAAACCGGTTCCCACTTTTCAGCACGATGCTCTACCGCCGCTCCTTGAAGAACTCGCGCAGCATTGCCGCCGCCTCGGCCTCGCCAATGCCGCTATAGACTTCGGGCCGGTGCAGGCATTGCTCCTGTTCGAACACCCGTGCGCCGTGTTCCACCGCGCCTCCTTTGGGATCGCTCGCAGCGTAGTAGAGGCGCGCGATGCGGGCGTGGGCGATGGCACCGGCGCACATCGCGCAGGGTTCGAGCGTGACCCACAGCTCGCAATCGCTCAGCCGTTCATCGCCCAGCACCTGCGCGGCGCGGCGAATCGCCAGAATCTCGGCGTGGGCGGTGGGATCGTGATCAGTGCGCGGGGAATTATGCGCCTCGGCGATCGCCACCCCATCCTTGACCACCACCGCGCCAATCGGCACCTCGCCCGCCTGCGCGGCCGCCCGCGCGGCGGCGAGGGCACGTTGCATCGGCAAGGGAAGCGGCCAGATCGACATCATCGCCGGGCTAGCCGGGGCAGCGCAGCCGCGCAACTTGCTTGACGATTCGGGTGTGCCCCGTTATGCGCGCCGCTTTCCCTGTCTAGGCCCGAGCTTAGACCCGATTTTTACGAGAAGAGACACACCATGGCGCGCATCTGCGAACTGACCGGCAAGGGCCGCATGACCGGCAACAATGTCAGCCACGCCAACAACAAGACCAAGCGCGTGTTTCTGCCCAACCTGCAGAACGTCACGCTGATGAGCGAAAAGCTCGACCGCAGCTTCAAGTTCCGCGTGTCGACCCACGGGCTGCGCTCGGTCGAGCACAATGGCGGGCTGGATAACTGGCTGCTCAAGACCAGCGACGAAAAGCTGTCGGCGGGTGCGCTCAAGGTGAAGCGTGAGCTGGTAAAGGCCCAGGCAGCCGCCTGATCCTCGCTGTCCTTCGGGACGCGCAAGCCAATCGATTAGGCGCTCGGGATTTCCCGGGCGTTTTTCGTTCGCGCCGTCATATCTGCGGGTCGAACACCAGCTTCGCCAGCAAGCTGCGCTGGATGATCGAGAAATTGTCGTCTGACATCACCCACACATCGACCCGCCCATCCCTGCGTGGGCGCAGCGCCAGCCCTTCGTAATTCTCGCGCGGGATCACGCGATCGAGTGGCAGGGTGATGGCAGGCGCAAACTTGTCGCCTGCCTGCGGGACCTCTCCAATCGCCAGCAGCGCGGAAAATGGCGGCCAGACGGTGCGTGATGGCCGCGCCAGCTTGCGCATCAGCACCAGCAGGCGGCCATCGGGCAATTGCGCCATATCGGTCGCGACATAGCCTTGGGCGGGCGAGCGAAAGCGGAAGGTGGCAGGCGCGCCGCCGCCAATCGGGTCAGTGGTGAAGATCAGGCCCTCGCGCCGGCCTTCGGGCACAATGACGAAGCGCCCATCGGCCAGCCGCACCATCGCCTCAGCCCCGGCATTATCCGGCCAGCGAACCGCATCGCGCAGATCGCGCACTCCGTCAGAGCGACCGGCGATGGTGCTGCGCTGAATGGTGTGCACCTGTTCATAGCCAAGCCAGTAAGAGCCGGTCGCGGGGTCGTGGGTGGCGGATTCGATGTCGGTCAGGATATATTCCTGTCCCGGCGGAACCGCTTGGCGGATCATGGCCATCCGCGGCGCGGGCAGATCGGGCGCAGTGAAGGTCATGCGATAGCCGCGATCGGTGAAGGCCATGAACCTGCCCTGCTCCAGCGCGAACATCGCCGAAAAACCACCAAAGTGGCTGCTCTCCCCGCGATACTGCCACACGCCAGCCAGTTCCCATTGGGCCACAGGGGTTGGCGCTGCGTCGACGATCAGGGTCGCGGTAATATCGGGCAACAGGGCCGGTTCAACCGGGCTGCGCAGCCAGGTGCCCGGTGCGCACAGCAGGGCCACGGCCAGCGCCGCAGTCAGCCTGCCGATGGCGCGCATGTCAGTTCATCGGCCCGGTAAACAACAGCGGATCGAGCCGCGCATCGCGCCACTTGATCCCCCAGTGCAAGTGCGGCCCCGTTGCCCGGCCGCTGGCGCCGATCCGGCCGATCGGCTGGCCCTGGCGCACCGCATCCCCTTCGCGCACCAGAATGGCCGAATTGTGCAGGAACGCGCTGTTGAGGCCGTTGCCGTGATCGATAATCAGCAGATAGCCTTCAAGGCTGAACGGCCTATCCGTCGCCAGCACCACTACGCCATCGGCGGGCGCAACAAAGGTGGCATTATCGCCGCCAGCAATGTCGATGCCCGAATGGTAACTGCCCGGTTCGCCGCGATAGATGCGCTGCGAACCAAACCGCCCGGAAATGCGCCCGCGCACCGGCCAGATGAATTGCTGACGCCAGCCTTGCGCGCCAGTGTCAATCGCGCGCGCGGCGATGATCCGGGCCAGTTCGGGCCGACGGCGTTTCATGAAAGCCTCGCTGGAACCGCCAGAACGCCGCGCCACATTCACCCGTTCAATCTGCCAGGCGCGCGGTGCGATGGTGAGCGTGGTGGTCTCCACGCGCCGGTTCTGCAAGGTGGCAACCAGTTCCGCCTCCGGCCCGGCATCGCGATCAAACGCGGCGAAAAAATGCCTCTCAGCATCGAACGCCAATTGCTGATCACCAAGCCGGACGGAAGCGGTTCCCACCGGGGCCTGCCCGCGTATCCAGCCGCCTTGGGTCAACTCCCCTTCAAATGTGAAACGGGCAGGGACAGTGTCTGCTTGCGGCGTTGGCGCGGCTGAGGGTGCGTTGGGCAGGGCGGGTTCGGCGATCGCCGTCGGCGTATCCGCAGCCGCAAGCGATTGCGCCCCAGCGCCGTCACCCCCCGAGCAACTTACCGACAAGGCAAGGGCAATCGCACCCACAGCAACAGCAACGCAGCGCATAATCAATCAGATCAAGCCTGATCCAGCAGGCGGCGCGTGGCGATTTCGCATGAGGCATAGGCCTCTTGCCGCTCGGCGCTCCAATAGCGCAATTCGGCCAGTTCGATCGCTTCGCCGCTAACCGCGCAATAGACGTGTGCGCCGGGGCGCAGCACGCGGAAGGTGGAGGGGCCGTAGTGAAGCTTGGCGGCCTTATCGGAAGAAGACATCAGCATGGGGTGAACCATAGCACCACGCGGCTAGCTGAACAAATCATCTTGCTTGGGCGGGGCTGCGGGGCGCGGTGTGGGGGCTGGGCGCGGTGTGGGCGGGGTCGCAGCGCCAGACGGCAAAGCATCCAACCTACCATCACGGAATTGCAGCACCAGCGCCGCCTCACGCGCGGCCTCGGCGCGGGTAGTCAGCGCCTTGCCGCCAGCATCGCGGATGATCGCATAGCCGCGCTCCAATGGCTTTTCCGGGTGCAGCTGGCTCATTACCCGCGTCAGCGCAGCGAGCCGGTCTGTGCCTTGGCGGATCGGCCGATCAATCAGCGCAGGCGTCAGCCGCGTCCGATCCAGCCGCCGCGCCGCTTCGGCAGCACTCCGCGTCAGCAGGCTGGGCGATAGCCGCGCTGCGACGCCTGCCAGCCGTTCGCGCCCTTTGGCCGAGCGTTCACCAAGGCCGCGCCGCAATCGCTCAGCCAGATCATCCAGCCGCTGCGTCTGCGCCTGCAACAACGCCTCGGGCCGGGGCAGCAGCCGCGCGCGCGCCGCCAGCCGTTCGCGCCCCAATTCGACCGGGCGATAGACCGCGCGCCGTTGCCGAGCGCCAAGATCGGCCAGCGTCATCGCCAGATCAGCGCGCACCGGCACCGCCATTTCCGCCGCCGCCGTGGGTGTGGGGGCGCGGCGGTCAGCGGCAAAATCAGCCAGTGTGGTGTCAGTTTCGTGCCCCACCGCCGAGATCACCGGGATGGTGCATTCGGCGATGGCGCGCACCACCACTTCCTCGTTGAAGCTCCACAAGTCCTCAATCGACCCGCCCCCGCGCGCGACAATCACCACGTCGGGCCGCGGCACCGCCCCACCCGGTTGCAGCGCAGAGAACCCCCGCACCGCCGCCGCCACCTGTTCCGCCGCGCCCTGCCCCTGCACCAGCACCGGCCAGACCACCACATGGGTGGGAAAGCGATCTGCCAGCCGGTGGAGGATATCGCGGATCACCGCGCCGGTGGGCGATGTCACCACCCCGATCACTTGGGGCAGAAAAGGCAGGCGGCGCTTCTTGCTATCCGCGAACAGCCCTTCGGCCGCCAGCCTTGCGCGGGTCTTCTCCAGCAACGCCAGCAGCGCGCCCTCGCCCGCCAATTCCAGCGAATCGATCACGATCTGGTATTTCGACCGGCCCGGATAGGTGGTCAGTTTGCCGGTCGCGATCACCTCCAGCCCGTCTTCGGCGCGGAAGGCGAGCCGCTGGGCATTGCCCTTCCACATCACCCCGTCGATCACCGCGCCTTCATCTTTCAGCGCGCAGTAGAAATGGCCCGACGCGGCGCGTTTGACCCCGGAAAGCTCCCCGCGCAGCCGCACAAAGCCGAAGCGATCCTCGACCGTGCGCTTCAGCAGCGCGGATATTTCGCTGATGGTGAGCGGCTGTGCGTTGTCGCCGCCGCGCGAGCGCGCTACCAGCCCGGCATCATCATCGTGTATCGGCGGAGGGGCCATGAATATCCTGCTTCTGGGTTCGGGAGGCCGCGAACATGCGCTGGCATGGCAATTGGCGCAATCCCCTGCCTGCACCCGGCTTTACGCTGCCCCCGGAAATCCCGGTATTGCCGAGGAGGCGCAATGCGCGGCGCTCGACGTGAGCGACCACGGCGCGGTGATCGCCTTTTGCGAAGCCAAAGCGATTGATCTTGTGGTGATCGGGCCGGAAGCGCCGTTGGTGGACGGGCTCTCCGACAGCTTGCGCGCCGCCGGGGTGCCGGTGTTCGGCCCCTCGCAGGCAGCGGCACAACTGGAAGGTTCCAAGGGCTTCACCAAGGATCTGTGCGCCCGCGCGGGCATCCCGACCGCAGGCTATGTCCGCACCGCATCGCTGGCAGAAGCCCGCGCCGCGATCACCCGGTTCCAGCCGCCCTATGTGCTCAAGGCCGATGGCTTGGCGGCGGGCAAGGGCGTGGTGATCGCCGAAACGCTGGCCGAGGCAGACGCCGCGCTCGCCGACATGTTCGCCGGAGCATTCGGCGCGGCCGGGGCCGAGGTGGTGATCGAGGAATTCATGCACGGCGAGGAGGCGAGCTTCTTTGCGCTCACCGATGGCACCACCATCATCCCCTTCGGTTCTGCGCAGGATCACA
>JAHJSJ010000298.1 GCA_018830415.1 Alphaproteobacteria bacterium
ATTGATCCTGACCTTGCGCGCAGTGCCCGTTCCAAAATCACGCACCGCCAGCGTCAATCGCAGCCGTCCATCAGCAGGTTGGTCTTCGCGTTCGAGCACATGGCCATGCAGTCGCTCCACCACAGGCCGGACAATCGGTTCGGCACCGACCATTTCCGAACGCGCCCAGATCACCGCGATCCCGAAGGCGAATACCAAGCCGCCAGTCACAACCGCAAGCCGTAGGTGCGCGCGATGTTCGTCGGCGGCGCTGCCAATTGGCCATAGCGCGAATGCCGCCAACGCTGCTCCCACCCCGATCGCGATGGCCGCACACCATTGCCACATTTCCGGCAGCACGAACCACGTGCCGATCCCCCCGGCGAAAATTACCGTCAGCCACGGCGCGCGGTCAAACCCGGCGCGGGCAAGAAACGCCTCGGTAACATCGGCCAGACGCGGCCCGATCGCTCCGCCCTGCCGGCCCCAGACGCTGGACATTCGCCCCGTGGTTTGCCAAGGGCGCGGCATTGCTCCGCCAGCGGCATTGCTGCCGCCTGGATCGTCTCCCATAGGAATGATCGGCACATCGCGCATCGGCTTGTCCCCTGACCGGCCTCTCTCGCCAAGCCGCTCAAAGTGAACAGGAATTGATAGCTCATGGCAAGCGAAAGCAGCACTGGCGGCAAAGCCACCGCGGCTGAGGTAGTTACCCGCTTCGCACCATCGCCCACAGGTTATCTGCATATTGGCGGCGCGCGCACCGCGCTGTTCAACTGGCTCTATGCCCGCCACCACGGCGGGCGCACGTTGCTGCGGATCGAGGACACTGATCGCAAACGGTCAACGCAGGACGCAATTGATGCGATTATCGAGGGGTTGGATTGGCTTGGCCTCGATTACGATGCGCCGCCGGTGTTCCAGTCCGATCAAGCCGAACGCCATGCCGAAATCGCGTGGAAGCTGCTTGAGGCAGGTCATGCTTACAAGTGCTTCGCCACCCCGCAAGAACTCGAAACCATGCGCGAAGAACAGCGCGCCCAGAAAAAGCCGCTGCGCTACGACGGACGCTGGCGCGACCGCGATCCCGCCGAAGCGCCCGAAGGCGCGCCCTTTACCATACGGATCAAGGCCCCGGTCGAAGGCGAGACCACCATCAATGATCGTGTTCAGGGGCGCGTTGCGGTCAACAATGCCGAGATCGACGACTACATCATCCTGCGCGCGGACGGCACGCCCACCTATATGCTTGCCGCCCCGGTTGACGATCATGACATGGGCGTAACCCATGTGATCCGCGGCGACGATCACTTCAACAACGCCTTCCGCCAACTGCCGATCATCCGCGCGATGAACGCGATCGAGGGCAATTGGCCCGATCCGGTCTATGCCCACATTCCGCTGATCCACGGTTCGGACGGCGCGAAATTGTCAAAGCGCCACGGTGCTTTGGGGGTCGAAGCGTATCGCGATGAATTCGGCATCCTGCCCGAAGCCTTGTTCAATTACCTGCTGCGCCTTGGCTGGGGCCACGGCGACCGCGAGGAAATCACGCGAGACGAGGCGGTTGCGTTGTTCGACCTTGACGGTGTGGGCAAAAGCCCGTCGCGATTTGACCTCAAGAAGCTCGAAAACCTTAACGGTCATTACCTGCGCGAAGCCGATGATGCGCGGTTGGCGGCGCTGGTGGCTGCACGGATTGGCGAAAATGCGAACGAAGCCCTGCTGACCCGCGCCATGCCAGTGCTCAAAGTGCGTGCCAAGAACCTGGGTGAAATTGTTGAAGGTGCAGCTTTTCTATTCGCCACCAGACCGCTGGAAATCACCGAAAAGGCTGCCAAATTGCTTGAAGGCGATGCCCGCGCAATCCTGCGAAAGATTTACGACCGCCTCAGCGCGGAAAACGACTGGACAAGCGCGACGCTCGAAGCCACTACGAAGGCGCTAGCTGAGGAACAGGGATTGGGCCTTGGCAAGCTGGCGCAGCCAATGCGCGCGGCGCTGACCGGGACAACCACCTCACCCGGTATTTTCGATGTTCTGGTCCTTTTGGGACGGGATGAAGCTCTGGCCCGGCTCGACGCCCAGGCAGCGTAAGGCAGGCTGCGTAAAAGCGACGGCAAGGGCAAGGAATTAGAACAGGAGACTGATCGTGGCAGACAAGCTGGCGAAACTCGATCTGGGCGGAAAATCGCTCGAATACAACGTGCTCGAAGGCAGCACCGGCCCGGACGTGATCGATATCCGCAAGCTGTATGCGCAAACCGGCGCGTTCACTTTCGACCCTGGTTTCACCTCGACCGCGAGCTGCGAAAGCGCGCTGACCTATATCGACGGTGATGAGGGCGTGCTGCTGCACCGCGGTTATCCGATTGGCCAGCTCGCCGAGAACTCCAGCTTCATGGAGGTGAGCTACCTGCTGCTCAATGGCGAATTGCCGAGCAAGGACGACCTCGACGATTTTACCTATACGATCACCCGCCACACCATGCTGCACGAACAGCTGATGACGTTCTATCGCGGGTTCCGCCGCGATGCGCACCCGATGGCAATCATGTGCGGCGTGGTTGGCGCGCTGTCGGCGTTCTACCATGACAGCACCGACATTTCCGATCCCGAACACCGCAAGATCAGTTCACACCGGCTGATCGCAAAGATGCCGACGATTGCGGCGATGGCGTACAAATATTCGGTCGGCCAGCCCTTTGTCTATCCCGACAACAACCTGTCCTATACCGGCAATTTCCTGCGAATGACCTTTGGCGTTCCGGCCGAGGAATATGTGGTCAACCCGATCGTCGAAAAGGCAATGGATCAGATATTTATCGTCCATGCCGATCACGAACAGAACGCATCGACCAGCACCGTGCGGCTGGCGGGCTCGTCAGGGGCAAACCCGTTTGCCTGTATCGCGGCCGGTATCGCCTGTCTGTGGGGGCCAGCGCATGGCGGCGCCAACGAAGCGGCGCTCAACATGCTGCGCGAAATCGGTACGCCCGACCGCATCCCACACTATATCGAACGTGCCAAGGACAAGAACGATCCGTTCCGCCTGATGGGTTTCGGCCACCGCGTTTACAAGAATTATGACCCGCGCGCGACGGTGATCCAGGGCATGGTCAGGGATGTGCTTGGCTCGCTGGGTATTAACGATCCGGTCTTCGAAGTTGCGCTGCAGCTTGAAGAAATGGCGCTCAATGATCCCTATTTCATTGAAAAGAAGCTGTTCCCCAACGTCGATTTCTATTCGGGCGTGATCCTCTCGGCAATCGGGTTCCCGACCACGATGTTCACCGCATTGTTCGCCCTTGCGCGCACCGTCGGCTGGGTCGCGCAGTGGAACGAGATGATTTCGGATCCCGGCCAGAAAATCGGCCGCCCGCGTCAGCTCTATACCGGGCCGACGCAGCGCGACTACATCCCGCTCGATCGGCGTTAAAACCCGACAGGCTACAGCGCGGCGGGGCTATTGCGCGGGCAGTTCAAGCCTAAACAGCGCCCCGCCGCCTGCTGCGCTTTCGACTGTCAGACTGCCGCCCATCGCTTCGGCAAGGCGGCGCGATATGAACAGGCCGAGGCCTGATCCCTTGTCCTTGCCGCCATCGCTGTCGCGGCCAAGCCGTTCAAACTTGTCGAAAATGCGCTCCGCCTGATCGGGCGTAACACCGGAGCCTTCGTCCGCCACGGCAACACCGACACGCCCCTCACCCGCAGGCCCGGCGGTGATCCGCACCGTGCTGCCCACCGGCGAATAGGCAATCGCATTGCCGATCAGATTGATGAGGATTTGCAGCACGCGGCGGAATTCGGCGGTCGCCTTCGCCTCGCCGCGCGTGCCAGCCACTTCGATCACAATGTCGCGGTTTTGCGCACGCACGCCGAGGATGCCCGCCGCTCGCGTAGCCGCGTCAGCCAGATCAACCGGCTCCCGCGCGGTGACAAAGCCCGGCGTTTCCACCACCTCAAGATCGGCCAGATCATCGAGCATCGCTGCGAGATGCTGCCCTGCGCTGGCGATGGTTCCGGCATATTCGCTGTATTCGTCGCGCAATGGCCCGGCGAGGCGCGCGCGGATCGTTTCGGCATTCGCGATGATCCGTGCAATCGGTTGGCGCAACACCGGGGTGAGCGCGGTGCCGATCAGTCGGGTCGGAGCGCTATCCTCGCTGCCTGCTTGATCCCCTTCGTCCGAAGGAACGGTAATCAACGGCTCATCCGCGATCAGCAGCAGTTCAAACCCATCAGGGTTATGGGCATCAGGCCCCAGCGGGATTAAACGGATACGCCAATGCCGCTGCGATCCGTCAAAGCCGCAGTGTGCGCCATCGAGCAGGCGCCAGTGCAACGGTTGATGATGGCTGACCGCGCTGAGATTGACCAAGTCGCTCCAAACTCTCCCAGGCTGCGCTGTCGCCGCTGCCTGCAAGGCCGCCGCATCAGGTGCAATTGCGCTGAGCACCTGCACGCGCTGACTTGCATCGAGCCGCGCGGTCACTTCCGCAGTGGCGCGATCAATCGCATCAATCCTTTCGGCAAATTCGCGGTTGCTCGGCGGAGCCAGTGCGCTGCGCTGCCAATTGTCGATCAGCACCTCGCACCCGCCACCATCAGTTTCGGTCAGCGGATGGATTCGCGCAAACCCGGAGATCATGGCATCGCCATCAAAGGCACTGAAACTGCGCGCGATGCGCAGCCCCATGCGGCGCGATTGCCGGACCAGTTCCAGCAATTCGGGGATTGCCAGCGTTCCTGGCAGATCGCCACCGCAGCGCTCCTGCAATTCAGCCAGTTGCTCATCTGCGCTCAACAAGCGGTCGTGCGCATCGGTGAGCCCGCAGGTGCCCAGCAGATTGTCGTGCCGGTCAATGGTGTTCATGACGCCGCTCTGCTTGCCGCGAGCATGCTCGCAGCGTGTTCGGGCGATAACGTGGCAATCGCGCGCGGCATCCGGGCGGCAGGCTCAACCAGCAGATATTGCCGTTCGATCTCAGGCAAGGAAAGCCCGGCCGATCGCAATGCCAGGGCTAGCCGAGCGCCCTGTCCTTCGTGACAGGCCAGCACCACCGATTCTCGCGGCTGACGCGTTTGCGTAGCCAGCGCGCTTGCAAACAAGGCAAGCCCGGCGTGGTCTATCGCCATTGCCGCCACCGCCCCGCGCCGCATCGCCGCGACAAGACGCGCGAGCAGCCCGAGCCGACTGGCGGCCTCATCATAACGCAGCGGCACCCGTTCGAGCGCGGCGCGCGCCGTGTCATCGGCCGCATGGCGCAGGCCAATCGCGATCACTACATGAAAAAGCTCGGCCGGAAGTTCGCCCAAGGGCAACTCCATCCGGCGCTGGCTCTGAATAAAGCGCGACTGCGCGGCGAGCACGCTCATCGCCAGACTGGCAATCGCGGGGTCATCA
>JAHJSJ010000299.1 GCA_018830415.1 Alphaproteobacteria bacterium
ATCTGCCGGCCGATCGCGGTGCGGATCGGGATGTTCTGCAAGTTGGGATCGGTCGACGAAAGCCGCCCGGTCTGCGCGCCGACGAGGGAATAGCTGGTGTGCACCCGCCCGGTGGCCGGGTTGATCGCGGCTTGCAGTGCATCAGTATAGGTCGATTTCAGCTTCGCCAGCTGCCGCCATTCGAGCACTTTGCGGGCAATCGGCGCGCCTTCCCCGGCGAGCTTTTCCAGCACCGAGACATCGGTTGAATATTGCCCGCTCTTGCCTTTCTTCCCGCCCTTGTGGCCCAGTTTTTCGAACAGAATATCGCCCAACTGCTTGGGGCTGCCGACGGTGAATTCCTGCCCGGCAAGGCTATGGATTTCCCCTTCGAGCCGGGCAATCTCGACCGCAAATTCCTCTGACAGCTTCGCCAGCCGCGCGCGATCAACCCGGATGCCTTCGCGCTCCATCGCGGCGACCACGGGGATCAGCGGGCGGTCCACCCGCTCGTAAACCCGCGTGCCGCCTTCGATGGCGAGGCGCGGCTTGAGGTGGCGGTATAGCCGCAGGGTGACATCGGCATCTTCGGCGGCATAGGGGGTCGCGCGGTCGAGTGGCACTTCGCTGAACAAGATCGCCTTCTTGCCGGTGCCGCACACGTCTTTGAACGCAATCGGGGTGTGGCCGAGGTGGCGCTGCGATAGCTCGTCCATCCCGTGGCCGCCGCCCATGCCCTCTTCCCCGCGTCCGGCATCCAGCGCGAAACTGATCACCATCGTATCGTCAATCGGGGCAACATTGATCCCCTGACGCGCGAAGATGTTGAGATCATACTTGCCGTTCTGGAACACCTTGAGGACGGCCTCATCCTCCAGCAGCGGTTTGAGCGCGGCGAGCGCGGCGGCCATGCCCACCTGCTGCGGCTTTTGCGCGAACATATCGTCGCCGCCGCCTGCGATATTATGGTGCCCGAGCGGGATGTAGCACGCGTCATTGGGGCCAAGCGCAAGGCTGACCCCGACCAGTTCGGCGCGCATCGCATCGAGCGCGGTGGTTTCGGTATCAACCGCCACCACCCGTGCAGCGAAGGCGCGCGCGATCCATGCTTTCAGCCGCTCAATCGTCTGCACCGTTTCATAGGCGCTGTGATCGACGGGGGGCATATCGGGCAGCGGCTGGCGGTTGGCGCTGCCATTGGCGCCGCCGCCTTTTTCACCTGCCGTATCGGGTTTGGGCGGGTTCAAATCGGTGGTGCGCGACGGGCTGCCCTTGCCCGTATCCAGCCGCCGCAACAGCGATGTAAAGCCGTGCTGTTCAAGGAAGGCTGCCAGCGGCGCGGGCGGCACCGGGCCAAGCTTCATTTCCGCAATCGGCTGCGGCAGCGCGCAATCCTCTTTCAGCGTCACCAGCACCTTGCTGAGTTCGGCATCGCTGCGGCTTTCGATCAGGCGGTCTTTCAGCTTCGATGGCTTCATCGCCGGAGCCGAATCGAGCGCCGCGGTAAGCGAGCCGTGTTCAGCGATCAGCTTCGACGCAGTCTTTGGCCCGACCCCGAAAATGCCCGGCACATTATCAGCCGTGTCCCCCATCAACGCCAGCACATCGCCCACCAGTTCGGGCGGGACGCCGAATTTCTCTTCGACTTCATCGAGATAGATGCGCTGGTTCTTCATCGTATCGAGCATATCGATCCGGGCGGGGCCGTGCGGTCCATCAACCTCGCCCACCAGTTGCATCAGATCCTTGTCGGATGAAACGATGGTCACATCCCACCCCATGCGCTGTGCTTCGCGGGCGTAGGATGCGATCAGATCGTCGGCCTCCAGCCCCGCTTCCTCGATGCAAGGCAGGCTGAAGGCGCGGGTGGCATCGCGGATCAGCGGGAATTGCGGCACCAAGTCTTCGGGCGCCGGGGGGCGGTTGGCCTTGTATTCGGCGTAGATTCCATTGCGGAAGCTGATCGATCCTGCGTCAAGGATCACCGCAAGGTGGGTCGGCCCTTCGGCGGCATCAAGATCGGCGGCGAGCTTCCACAGCATGGTGGTGTAGCCATAGACCGCGCCGACCGGCGTGCCTTGCGGATTGGTGAGCGGGGGCAGCCGGTGATAGGCCCGGAAGATATAGGATGATCCATCGACGAGATAGAGGTGCTGTTTGGAAGGTTCGGCCATGCCGCCTGCTAGCACCCGGCAAAGCGCGCGGGTAGAGGGGGATCGCAG
>JAHJSJ010000300.1 GCA_018830415.1 Alphaproteobacteria bacterium
ACGACTTCGACCTGTGCAAGGCGAACGGCATCAACCCCGTCTTCGCGGTGATGGACGATGGGCGTTATCGCGATGACTGGCCGTGGCTCGGCGGACACGACGAGCGGCGCATGAGCGTCATCAACCCCAAGTTCAACGCGCCTGACGGCCCGATTTGCACCGACCTGCGCGAAGCGGGCGCACTGCTCGCGGCCAGCGCGGACTACGCGCACTCCTATCCGCACTCGTGGCGTTCCAAGGCCAAGGTGATCTTCCGCTGCACCCCGCAGTGGTTCGTGCCGATGGACCGCGTGATGGATTGGATCGAGCCAAAGACCCGCGCGGAAAAGGGCTGGGAGAACGAAGGCGGCGCGATCGACCCTTCCGAGGAAACCCTGTGCGCCTCGCCCACACTGCGTGAACGCGCAATGGAGGAAATCGCCCGCGTCACCTTCATCCCGGAAAAGGGCCGCAACCGCATCGGCGCGATGGTTGAAGGGCGGCCCGACTGGGTGCTCTCGCGCCAACGCGCGTGGGGCGTGCCGATCACGCTGTTCGTGCGGCCCGATGGCACCTATTTGGCCGACCCAGAGGTAAATCACCGCATCGTCGCCGCCGTCATGCGGGAAGGTGTCGATGCGTGGGAGGAAGCGCGCAAGGCGGAATATCTCGGCAGCGCGCACAACCCCGACGATTACGAGATGGTCACCGACATTCTCGACGTGTGGTTCGATAGCGGCTGCACCCATGCCTTCGTGCTCGAATCCGGGCGCTGGCCTGATCTGACATGGCCCGCCAACCTCTACCTCGAAGGCTCCGACCAACATCGCGGCTGGTTCCAGTCATCATTGCTGCAATCCTGCGCCACGCGCGGCCGCGCGCCTTACGATCAGGTGCTGACCCACGGCTTCACGATGGATGCCAAGGGCCGCAAAATGTCCAAGAGCGAAGGCAACACCATCAACCCGATCACGGTGATGGAACAGACCGGCGCGGACATCATCCGCCTCTGGGCGCTTTCGGTCGATTTCACCGAAGATCACCGCATCGGCGATGAAATCCTCAAGGGCGTGGGCGATCAATATCGCAAGCTGCGCAACACCTTCCGCTACCTGCTCGGCGCGCTCGATGGATTCGTGGGCGATATGAGCGACGGCGGGGCGTTGCCGGAGCTGGAAGTCTATATCCTCGCGCTGCTGGCTGACCTCGATGGCAAGCTGAAAGCGGCGGCGGAAAGCTACGACTTCAATCTCTACACCCGCTTGCTGGTCGATTTCTGCAACGAGGATTTGAGCGCGTTCTACTTCGATATCCGCAAGGACTGCCTCTATTGCGACGGGCCGGACAGCACCACGCGCAACGCCTATCGCACCGTGCTTGATTTGTTGTTCCACGCGCTGGTGCGCTATGCCGCGCCGGTGCTGGTGTTCACCGCCGAGGAAGTGTGGATGACGCGCTACCCGCAGGACGGCGAGGCGGACGAGGATGGCCAGCGCGGTTCTGTCCACCTGCTCGAATGGCCGAGTGTTCCGGGCGTGGTGGTCGACACCGCCAAGTGGGACGCGCTGCGAGCCTTGCGCGATGCCGTGAACGAAGCGATCGAGCCGCTGCGGCGCGACAAGACCATCCGATCGAGCCTCGAAGCCGAAGTGGTGGTGCCTGCTGGCGCGGTGCCCGAAGGCGTGTCTGACGAACAGCTCGCCGAATTGTTCATCACCGCGACAGTCTCACGCGGGCAGGGGGACGGCGTGATCGTGACCAAAACAACCCACCACAAATGCGGCCGCTGCTGGCGGCTGCTTCCTGACGTTGCCGAAGAGGCGCTGCTGTGCAGCCGCTGCGATGCCGTGGTCGCAACATTGGACGGTGCCGCATGAGCGCGCTGTTCACCCGCAACCGTGTGATCGGGCTGGCGCTGGCCGCCTTCATCGCGGTGATCGATCAGGCGGTGAAATGGTATGTAATCGGCCCGCTCGCGCTGCGTCAGGTCGGCAACATCGATCTGCTGCCGTTCTTCGATCTCACCTATACCGAAAACCGCGGTATCTCGCTGGGCCTGCTGCAGGCGACCAGTATGGAAATGCGCTGGCTTCTGGTGCTGCTGACCGGGGTGATCGCGGTGGTGGTGCTGGTGTGGATGATGCGCGAAAAGGTGCTCGGCGATATTATCGCGCTGGCCATGATCCTTGGCGGGGCGGTGGGCAATATCCGCGATCGCTATGATCTCGGCTATGTCATCGACTATGCCGATTTTCACATCGGGGATTTCCGCCCCTTCCTGATCTTCAACATCGCCGACGCCGCTATCACCATCGGCGTTGTCATTATCCTTGCCCGCAGCCTGCTGGTGCGCGACAAGGAAGAAACCGAACCAAGCGCGTCGCCATTGGCAAATGCCGATGGCGCGCAGAATGACGAGCCTCGTGGAGAGCCCAAAGATGCGTAAGTTTGCACCCGTAATTCTGCTGGTTGGGGCTTCGGCCATGCTGGCTGCCTGTGGCGGCGGCGGCGGCAACGGGGTGTTCAACCGTGAACGGCCCGATGAATTCGCTGTGCAGCGGCAGGCCCCGTTGGTGGTGCCGCCTGATTTCACCCTCATCCCGCCCGTTCCCGGCGCCCCGCGCCCAAGTGAAGGCGCAGCATCAGAGCAAGCGCTCGAAGCACTGTTCGGCGGCCCTGCTCCGCGCAGCGGGATCGAAACCAGCGCGCTTGATCGTGCCGGCAGCGCCGCGCCGAGCATCCGCAGCCAGGTCGGCGATACCGCCACCAACACTGTCGCCAAGGGCCGCGTGACGCGCGACATCATCGCCGCCCCCGAAGGCGACGGGGCATCGGCGCGCACGGTAATACCTTCCTGATTGTTCCGCACGCCGTCCGACGTGCGAAATCCTCGCTCATGCGACCTGACGGTCGCGTCGCTGCGGGCGCGCGGTCGCGCTTGCAGTCGCTATGCGACCGTTTTGGTTTCGTGGGGCGGCCCGTTGGGGGCTATTCTTGGTTAGTGCTGTTCTCGCGGCTCACCAGCAGCTTGTCGATCCGGCGGCCGTCCATGTCGACCACTTCGAACCGCCAGCCCTGATCGGTGAAAAACTCGCCCTCGGCGGGGAGTTTTTTCATCACCGACAAGGCATAGCCTGCCGCCGTGCCGAATTCGCGATCCTCCGCGTAATCCAGCCCCAACCGGTCAGCCAGCGCGTCTGCCGACAGCGAGCCTGATACCAGTAACGAACCATCCTCGCGCTCGACCACCGAAGGCAGGTCGCCATCATCGCTGTCGCTGGCGAAATTGCCGACAATTGCGGTCAGCAGGTCGACCGGGGTCACGATCCCTTCGAAATGGCCATATTCGTCGGTCACTGCCGCCATCGCCACTTCGGCTGATTGCAGCACCCGCAGCGCATCCATCGCATCAAGCTGATCGGGCACCACTTCAATCCTGCGCATCATCGCCCGGATCGACACTGGGCTGCCCGCGACCATCGCGCCGAGCACTTCGCGCACCTTGACCACGCCGAGAACCGTATCGGGTGAGCCTTTGGCCACCAGCAGCAGCGAGTGCGAGCTTTCCTCGATCGTCTCGCGGATTTCCTCCGCCTCGGCGTCGGCCTCAATCCAGTCGACTTCGGTGCGCGGGGTCATCATTTCGCGCACGGGGCGTTCGGCCAGCCGCACCACGCCGGTCAGGATCTGGCGCTGTTCATCCTCGATCACGCCAGACCGGGTCGCCTCGGCAAAAATCATCTGCAACTCTTCCGCCGTAACCGAAGCTTCGCCTTTTGCGCGGATACCGAACAGCCGGATGATCGCCGCCGAGCTTGAATCGAGCAGCCACACCAGCGGGGCGGCAAAGCGCGAAAGCAACGCCATCGGCCGCGCCATGATCAGCGACAACGGCACCGCATTGCGCAACGCCAGCTGCTTGGGCACCAGCTCGCCCACCACCACGCTGAGATAGGTGGTCAGCGCGATCACCACCGCAAAACCGGCTTCGTCGGTGAATTGCGGCAGCACACCCAGCGCGCCCAGCCGTTCGCCCATCGGTCCGCCCAGGCTTGCCCCCGAATAGGCCCCGGCGATGATACCAATCAAAGTTATGCCGATCTGGACAGTCGAAAGAAACTTGCCGGGATCAGCGGCCAGATTGATGGCAGTTCGCGCGCTGGTTGATCCGGCCTCGGCACGGGCTTCGAGCGCGCTGGTCTTGGCCGAGACAATCGCAAGTTCGGACATAGCAAACACGCCGTTGAGCACGACGAGCCCGAGAATGATCAACAGGTCGGCAAAGGGAAAGGGTGTCACGCCTGATGCGCTAGCACAAACTGGCGCGGTTGCCAGCAGGGCAATCGCGCGAACGAAATCGACCATCTGGCTGGCCCGACGCCATCATTGTTCAAGTCAGGTCAAGGCTGACCCGCGCAATGGCGGCTACGACACGGCTTGCCGCAACCTTGCCGCCGCGCGGGCGACATGGCATTGTCGGCATTCGTTACTGGGAGGACAAGTCATGACATTTTCACGCATTTTACTATCAGGCACCGCCGCTCTGGCGCTGATTGGCACCAGCGCCTGCGTTACTGATCCCAACACCGGCGAAAAGAAGGTTTCGCGCACAGCCATCGGCGCTGGGCTGGGCGGCACGCTCGGTTATCTGCTTGGCGGCGTGGTTGGCGGCGATACCGCACGCATTATCGGCGCAGGGATCGGCGGTTCTGCCGGCGCAGTGATTGGCAAGCAGTATGACGATCAGATCAAGGAGCTGAAGGAGCAAACTGCTGGCACCGGCGTCGATGTCGAAGAAGTCGGCAATCAGGACGCCATCCTTGTCCGCTTGCCCGACGGCGTGACCTTCGCCACGGGATCAGCCGCGATCAACCCGGGCTTTCTCGATACGCTCAACAATGTCGCGGAAAGCCTGATCACCTATCCCAACAGCCTGATCGACGTGTACGGCTTCACCGACACCACCGGCTCGGATGCGCTGAACCAGCGCCTGTCCGAACAGCGTGCGCAAGCGGTCGCCGATTACCTCGCCGCGCGCGGCGTAGCCCGGGCGCGTATCGCGACGCAGGGATATGGCGAGCAATATGATTATCTGCGCGTCAAAACCGGCGACAACATCAACGAACCGCTGAACCGCCGGGTGGAAATCAAGATCACCCCGATCAGCCAGGATGACGTGGCTGCCGCGCGTTCTCAATAATGGGTTGGGGCACGAGCGCGGCCGCGCTCGTGCCTCCTCATTTCCCCCTCGGCCACCGGTTGGGATTGGGGGCTTTAACCCCTATCGCAGCGCCTTGGCCCGCTCAGCCAGCCGCTCCACTGCTGCGGCGTGGATCGCGGGCGAGCACACCAACACCCCGAAATCGCGCGGATCGTGCTTGTTGTAATCAAGCGGGCGTCCGAACGCGTCGCTCACCTGAGCGCCCGCCTCGCGCGCGATCAGGGTCGCAGCGGCGATGTCCCATTCGAACCCCCAGCGCAATGTCGCGACCAGATCGGCGCGGTTATCAGCCACCATCGCAATCCGGAGCGCAATCGAATTGGGCTGTTCGACCGCCACCAGATCAACGTCTTCTTTCGGCAAGCTGACCGTTGGCACCCGCGCTCCAGCAAATTGCGTGCGGGTGCTGGCGCGGATCGGCACGTCATTCAACGTCGCGCCTTGCCCGGCCACCGCAACCCATTCCTCGTCCCGCGCCGGGGCCGCCAACATCCCGATCAACGGGCGGCCCGCGCTCACCAGCGCCACCGACACCGTCCAACCGCTGCGCCCGGCGACAAAATCGCGGGTACCGTCAATCGGATCGACCAGCCAGATCAGCCCGCTATCGGTGCGCGCCTTGTCGTCGGCGGTTTCCTCGGATAGCCACGCCGCTGAAGGCAGCAGCCGCAGCAATTCGCGCTTGAGAAAGCGGTCAACCGCCAGATCGGCGTCGCTCACTGGATTGCCGGGGGTCTTGTCCCAGCTCGCCAATGCGTGGCCCGCCCCCGGCCAGCGCGAATGGGCAATCCGGCCCGCCTCGCGGACGATTGCAAGAAGGCGATCACGGTCTATCATTTTTGGCAATCATGCTAGTGGCGCTGTTGCGCTTGCACAGAGCACTTTTCAAGAGGGCCGATCCGTGCTTAGGCCCCGCGCAACATCACCTCTCCCCCGGATAAGCATTAAAGGGATCGATACGCCATGAATGTCCACGAATATCAGGCCAAGGAACTGCTCAAGGAACACGGGATCGCGGTTCCGGCTGGCCATGCCGCACTCAGCGTCGCCGAAGCCGTCGAAGCCGCGAAGCAGCTGCCGGGGCCGCTGTATGTGGTCAAGGCGCAGATCCACGCGGGCGGGCGCGGCAAGGGCAAGTTCAAGGAATTGGGCGCGGACGCCAAGGGCGGCGTGCGGCTCGCCAAGAGCCTCGATGAGGTTGAGGCCCACGCCAAGGAAATGCTCGGCAATACGCTGGTGACGATCCAGACCGGCGATGCGGGCAAGCAGGTCAATCGCCTCTACGTCACCGATGGGGTGGACATCGCCAAGGAATATTACCTGTCGCTGCTGGTTGACCGCGCCACGGGCCGCGTCGCCTTTGTGGTTTCAACCGAAGGCGGAATGGATATCGAAGCGGTCGCGCATGACACGCCCGAACTGATCACCACCTTCACCGTCGACCCGGCGCAGGGCTTCCTGCCGCACCACGGGCGCGCGGTGGCCTTCGCGCTCAAACTGACCGGCGATCTTAACAAGCAGGCGCAGCGCCTTGCGAAACAGCTCTATGATGCCTTTATGGCGACCGATTGCGCGATGCTGGAAATCAATCCGCTGGTCGAAAGCGAAGATGGCAATCTGCTGGTGCTCGACGCCAAGATGAGCTTCGATTCGAACGCGCTTTACCGCCACCCCGCAATCGAAGCCCTGCGCGACGAGACCGAGGAAGACCCGGCCGAAGTCGAAGCATCGCAATATGATCTCGCCTACATCAAGCTGGATGGCAATATTGGCTGTATGGTCAACGGCGCAGGCCTCGCCATGGCGACGATGGACATCATCAAGCTGAACGGCGCTTTCCCGGCCAACTTCCTCGACGTGGGCGGCGGCGCCACCACCGAAAAGGTGACGGCGGCGTTCAAGATCATCCTGAAAGACCCGGCGGTCGAGGGCATTCTGGTCAACATCTTCGGCGGGATCATGAAATGCGACGTGATTGCCAACGGCATCGTGCAGGCGGCCAAGGACGTGAACCTGCAAGTGCCGCTGGTGGTGCGCCTGGAAGGCACCAACGTCGATGAAGGCAAGGCGATCCTCAACAACTCGGGCCTCGCCATCGTCAGCGCGGATGATCTGGGCGATGCCGCGCGCAAAATCGTCGCCGAAGTGAAGAAGGCGGCCTGATTCAAGCGCCCGCCCAACTTGACGTTTACGTAAACGCAAGTTAGGCGGGCGGCCAATGCGTAACCAGTGATTCTTTGAGAGGAAGGAACGCCCCATGAAGATCCTCGTCCCCGTCAAGCGGGTGATCGATTACAACGTCAAACCGCGGGTCAAGGCCGATGGCACGGGCGTTGATCTTGCCAACGTCAAGATGAGCATGAACCCGTTCGACGAAATCGCGATCGAGGAAGCCATCCGCCTCAAGGAAAAGGGCGCGGCCACCGAAATCGTCGCCGTGTCCGTCGGCCCGGCCAAGGCGCAGGAAACGCTGCGCACCGCGCTCGCCATGGGCGCAGACCGCGCGATCCTGGTGGAAAGCGACGAAGAGGTTGAACCGCTGGCCATTGCCAAGATCCTCAAGGCCATCGCCGATGAAGAAGCTCCCGGCCTCATCATCCTTGGCAAGCAGTCGATTTCGGACGATTCGAACCAGACCGGCCAGATGCTCGCAGCCCTGATGGGCCGCCCGCAGGGCACTTTTGCCAACACCGTCGAGGTGGACGGCGACAGCGTCACCGTTAAACGCGAAGTCGATGGCGGCTTGCAGACGGTCAAGCTGGCGCTCCCCGCGATCGTCACCACCGATTTGCGGTTGAACGAGCCGCGCTATGCCTCGCTGCCCAACATCATGAAGGCCAAGCAAAAGCCGCTCGCGCACAAGACCGCTGCCGATTACGGCGTCGATCTGACCCCGCGTCTCAAGACGCTCAAGGTCGCTGAACCGCCGGTGCGTCAGGCGGGCGAAAAGGTCGCAGACGTTGCCGCGCTGGTTGAGAAGATCAAGGCGCTCGGCATCGCGTGATCCCATCCTCCGTTCGCCCTGAGCATGTCGAAGGGCCGCCTTTGTTGAGGCAAGCGTAACGGAGACAAGAAGGACAGGGCTTCGATCCTTCGACACGCTCAGGATCAGCCCGAACGGAATTTGAGAGGTAAGTTCAATGAAGACTCTGGTTCTCGTCGAACATGACAACACCAAGCTGCACGACGCGACCCTCGCGGTCGTCACCGCTGCATCGAAGCTGGGCGAAGTGCACCTGCTGATCGCAGGCCACAATTGCGGCGGCGTGGCAGAGGCTGCCGCGAAGATCGCTGGCGTGGCCAAGGTGCACGTCGCGGATGATGCGGCCTATGCCAACGGGCTGGCCGAAAACGTCGCCCCGCTCGCCGCGGCGCTGATGGAACATCACGACGCCTTCCTCGCGCCTGCCACCACCAGCGGCAAGAACATCGCCCCGCGCGTTGCCGCGCATCTCGATGTGATGCAGGTTTCGGAAATCCTCTCGGTCGAGGGGCCGAAGACCTTCACCCGCCCGATTTACGCGGGCAACGCCATCGCGACGGTCGAATCGACCGATGCCAAGCTGGTGATCACCGTGCGCGGCACCGCGTTTGAAAAGGCCGCGACCGAGGGTGGATCGGCCGCCATCGAAGCCGTCAGCGGTGCAGGCGATGCGGGCATTTCCAGCTTCGTCAGCGCGGAAATCGCCAAGAGCGAGCGTCCGGAACTGACCAGCGCCAAGATCATCGTATCGGGCGGGCGGGCATTGAAGGACGCAGAAACCTTCGAAGCCGTGATCACGCCGCTGGCCGACAAGCTCGGCGCAGCCATCGGCGCAAGCCGCGCGGCGGTGGATGCGGGCTATGTGCCGAACGATTATCAGGTCGGCCAGACCGGCAAGATCGTCGCCCCCGAAGTATACTTCGCGATCGGCATTTCGGGCGCGATCCAGCATCTTGCGGGCATGAAGGATTCCAAGGTCATCATCGCCATCAACAAGGACGAGGATGCGCCGATCTTCCAGGTGGCGGATATCGGGCTGGTGGCAGATTTGTATGCCGCTGTGCCGGAGCTGACCGGGGCGCTTTCAGGCTAGCATTCGAGAGAGGAGCAGGGCCCAGTCTAAAGGCTGGGCCCTCACGGATGAACATCACCTGCCAGCTATCGTCAGTTAGCTTAGTCGCTTCTTCATGTAGTTGGTTCCGACGCTAACTAGCACGCCGCCCGTAAGCATATTCTGCAACACTGACAGCTGTTCTGGGGCGAGGAAATGCCACGGCGTCACGATATGCCAGAACCAAAAGCCACCTGCCAAAAGCAAGGCGAGCGCCGTGACATAAAGTGCGGCTATCCCGACATGGTCGAAGTGTTGTTTAAAGCGCTCGTTGCGGTCGTGATCGGATTCGTCAGCCTCTCTGCGAAGGTCCCGGACTGCCAATCCTCGACTTAGCGATAGCGCCTCTTGCTGCCCCTGATCTGGAGATTCAGTATCACCCTCCCTGATGTCGGGGACTATCGGCACTTCCTCTCCAGCTGAAACGCTCAAGCGGCCTCTTGAGCGCGCTTTGCGAGCATCGCGTAGTGATCTTCAATCAAATCGTTGGGTATCTCTAGGCCAAATGATCCGGGACGGTATACCTTTGCCCAAGGGCTATCTGGCTTGTGAGTTAGACGTGACAACGCCGGACCCGATCTCTTCCCGTAAATCTTGTACACTTGGTCAATGATGTGGGTTTCATCCTCCGCCAAGTCATCCGGCAACCCCTGAATTGCTTCAGAAACTGGCTGGCTCTTGTAGCGACGGATAGCATTGTAGAGTTTCGGGATCACCGGACCATATTGCCACGCTTCAACTTCCTCTTTGATCAGAGGACGGCCGACCAACCCCAGCATCCAGCCATGGGCCATGTAAACCAGCTTTAGAATTTGCATGGGCGTAAGGGCATCACCCTTCGCGTTAGCGAGAGTGATAAAGCGGTTCGCCACTGTTCGACTGTCGCGCATTACCTGTCTCCGTTCCTTATATGGTCTTCCCAGCGTCAAGATGCAACCGCGAGTGCATCGATGGTGGCAATCAACGTATCTAGGTTTCTAATGAATGCCCCCCTCACATCACCCCCGCCAGAAAATGCAGCGTCATCCCCACCAGCCCGCCGACCAGCGTGCCGTTGATGCGGATGAACTGGAGGTCTCGGCCCACTGCACTTTCGATCCGGTCGGTGATCGTGGTCGCGTCCCAGCGCTTGACCGTCTCTGACACCAGCGTGACGATCTGCCCGCCGTAACGCGTGGCGACGCCGACCATCGTGCGCCGCGCAAAGCGGTTGATCTGGTGTTGCAGCCGCGCGTCCGCTTGCAGCGCCTCGCCCAATTCTCCGAGCATCACGCGCATCTCCTCGCCCATCCCGCTTTCCGGATCGCGCGCGCGGGTGATCAGCGATCGGCGGATGCGCTCCCACACCCCCGTCCACCACACCGCCACCGCCGGGTTGGCGATCAGATCGCGCTTCATCTCCTCCACCTTGGCGCGGGTTTCGGGATCGTGCTGCAAATCCTGCCCGAGCTTTTGCAGCCCCTCCTCGATCTTGGCGCGCAGCGGATGGTGCGGATCGATCAGCACCTCGGCGAGCAATTTATACAACCCGTCGAGCACGCTGGAGGAGATCGTCTTGTCCAGCCCGGTCCAGCGCAGCACGCCTGCCACGCGCTGATGGATGATCTCGCGCAGCGTATCCTCGTTATCCTCGATGGTCAGGCCCGCCCAGCGCACAAACCCGTCAATCAGCGGTTGATGCCGCCGGTCCGCCATCGTCGTTTCGATCATCCGCCCGGCGAGCGGGGCGATATCGAGCTTGGCCAATTGCCCCGCCAGCCCGCTGCGCACCTGATTGCCGAGCCGGTCGGGATCGAGCGATTCGAGCACCTCGGCCAGCAATTCCGCCGCGCCGCTGGTAATGCGTGACCGGTCGTCAATGCTGCCATCCGCGCCGCGTG
>JAHJSJ010000301.1 GCA_018830415.1 Alphaproteobacteria bacterium
CCCGGCGGCGTGGTTTTATCGTCGGCTGCGGCAAAGATGATGGTCGGCGGCGCGTCCTTGCTGACGTGCGTATCAAGCGACCATTCGGCCTCGGCCTTGGACGTGGGCTTTTCGCCGATGATCTCGCGCCGGGTGCGGGTGGTGTCATACGGCTTGCGCAAAGTCACCACCGGGAACAGCAGCACCGCGAAATCGGGCCGCGCCGACACCCGCTCGTAAGCATCCGCCCCGGCATACAGCGCACGTTCGGGCTGATACGCGGTGAAACCAGCCAGATGCCCGCCAGCGGAAAAGCCCATGATCCCGATCTTGGCCGGATCAAGGCCGAATTCGCCAGCGCGGCTGCGGATGATCTTCATCGCCCGCTGCGCGTCCATAAACGGCGCAGGCGCGTCCCACCCATCATTGGGCAGGCGGTAGATGAGTTCGAACACGGTAAATCCCTGCGCCTGCAACCATTCGGCCGCAGGGGTGCTTTCCTTCCACAGCTGGATGCGAAAATAGCCGCCCCCGCCTGCCACCAACACCGCCGCGCCATTGGGCACCGCCGGGCGAAAAACCCGCATCCGCGGCGTGGCGATATTGGAGACCGCGCCATACCCTGCGCCCGCCTCCCCCAGTTTTTCCGGCCCGGTGACCGCGCCATTGCCCGGCGGCGTGCCCGGCCACAGCAGAATTTCCTCGGGCGCGGCAGCCGCAAGTGGAAAAGCCGGGAACGCGGCTGCCAGCAACACCAGCGCCGCGCTTGCGACAATCATCATGCGGCGTGCGAACATTGGCGCGATCATTGGCGCTCCTCCAGCACTTCGGCGATTTTCTCGCTTACCGAGCCGCTGCGTTCGTGGCGTTCGATGTCCTCCTCAGCGAGCGGCAGTGGAGCGCCCGCCATCGCCGCTGCCAGACGGGTCTTGTCCAACGCGCTTTCCCAGCGCGCCACCACAATCGTCGCCACGGCATTGCCGACAAAGTTGGTCAGCGCGCGGCATTCGCTCATAAACCGGTCGATCCCCAGGATCAGCGCCATGCCCGCCACCGGAACGCTCGGCACGACCGAAAGCGTCGCGGCCAGGATCACGAAGCCCGCGCCGGTCACGCCTGCTGCTCCTTTGGAACTGATCATCGCCACCAGCACCAGCGTCAATTGTTCGCCAAGGCTGAGATCAACCCCCACCGCCTGCGCGATGAACAGCGCGGCCAATGTCATGTAAATATTGGTGCCATCAAGGTTGAACGAATAGCCGGTCGGCACCACCAACCCGACCACCGCCTTGCGGCACCCGGCGATCTCCATTTTCTCCATCAGGCTCGGCAAGGCGGCTTCGGACGATGACGTGCCCAGCACCAGCAGCAATTCTTCGCGCAGGTAACGGATCAGCGCGAAGATCGAAAAGCCGTTGAACCAACCGACCAGCCCCAGCACCACGATCACAAACAATAGCGAGGTGAGATAGAAGGTCGCAATCAGCGCCGCGAGATTGGCGAGGCTGCCGATCCCGAATTCGCCGATGGTGAAGGCAATAGCCCCGAACGCGCCGATCGGTGCCAGCTTCATCAGCATGTGCACCAGCCGGAACACCACCGCGTTGAATGAGGCGAGCACATCGAGCACAAGGTCGCTTGCCGGACGGGTCATCGCCAGCGCCACCCCGGCCAGAATAGCGACCAGCAGCACTTGCAGAATCTGCCCTTCGGTCATCGCGCTGAACAGGGTTTCGGGGATGATGTTGAGCAGAAACGCGCTGATCGTGTGGGCTTCGGCGCTTTTGGTATAGGTCGCGACGGCACCTGCATCGAGCGTGGCGGGATCGATATTCAGCCCTTCGCCCGGCCGCACGACGTTGGCGACGACAAGCCCGATAATCAGCGCCAGCGTGGAAAAGAACAGGAAATAGGCAAACGCCTTGCCCGCGACGCTGCCGACCGCCTTCATGTCGCTCATCCCGGCGATCCCCGTGGCGACAGTCAGGAAAATCACCGGGGCAATGATCATCTTGACCAGCTTGATGAAGCCATCACCAAGCGGTTTCAGCGCGGTTCCGAATTCGGGATAGAAATGACCAATCAGCGCGCCCAGCATGATCGCCGTCAGCACCTGCACGTAAAGCTGCTGATACAGCGGCTTTCGGCGCGGCGGCACCATTGGTATTTCCGGCGTTATCGCTGCGTGCGATACCATTGGTCGCTGATCCTCTGCCCATATTTCCCATCCGCAGGATCGGGCCACAGGAGCCCGGCTGCAAGCAAATCGCAACCCACAGACCAGCGACGCAAATTCAACAGGTTGCAGCCTCAGCGTGATCGATCTGTGCGAAAACCCGCACAAATTTCTTGCGCTGAATGCGAAAATCCGCACAAGGCCTGCTCGGGATACCAAGGGAGCGCGCATCATGCGCAGCAGAATGGAACGCCGGAATCTGCTGCTGATCGCACTGATCGGCGTGTTCCTGATCGGCGCGCTGGCGATGCTTGGGCTTGACCGCGCGATGCGGGTCAGCGCGCTGGAAGAAACCCGCGCAGAGGCAACAAGCGACGCGGCCATTCTTGCGGCGGGCCTCGAAAGCGAACTCAACAAATTTTCGCTCGTTCCGCAGGTGCTGGCGGTCGATCCCGAAGTCTCCGCGTTGCTCGCCGGGGATCGAAGCCAGCGCGGTGTGCTCAACCGGCGGTTAGCCGCGCTGGCACAGCAGACCAATGCTGCGGCGATCTACCTGATGGATGCTGACGGGTTGACGCTGGCGGCGAGCAACTGGGAGCGGCCTGATAGCTTTGTCGGGTCGGTATATGGCTTCCGCGACTATTTCACGGACGCATTAGGCAATGGCACCGCGAGTGAATTCGCACTCGGCACGGTCAGCCGCCGTCCGGGCCTGTATCTTTCCGAACGGGTCGGCACAGCCCAAAACCCGCAGGGCGTGGTCGCCGTAAAAGTCGAATTCGATACCCTCGAACGCAAATGGCGCGATGCCAAGGCAGGCGTGTTCGTCACCGATACCGATGGGATCGTGCTGTTGAGCAGCAATCCCGACTGGCGTTTTCGGGCGGCGACCAGCGACAATCAGGATAGCCGCCTGGCAGCCCGCGATCCCACCCGCGATGCGATGCGGTTCGGGAAAGACCGGATCGCCCCCTTGGCACTTCCGGATGCCGGTGCAGCCGGATCGCCGGTGCGAATGATCGAGAATATCCAACCCATCGCCCCCATCGACTGGGAATTGCACCTGCTCACCGACCCGGCTCCGCGCCTGTCGGCGGCGGTCGCCAACGGGCGGCTGGCGGGGGTCATCGGGCTGGGGGTGCTGGGACTGCTGGCGGCTGGTGCATTTGTATGGCAACGCCGCCGCGAAGCACGCGCGGCGGCGCAACTCGATGCGCATACGGCAGTTCTGCGCGAACAGTTGCAACAGGCCAACCGGCTGGCAACGCTGGGCCAGATTACCGCCGGGCTTGGCCATGAAATTCGCCAGCCGCTCGCCGCAATGCGGGTCTATGCCGAAAGCGGCGAACGCCTGCTCGAAGCCCAACGCCACGCAGAGGCAGCCGGGAATTTCGACAAGATCGCCGGGCTTGCAGGACGGATCGGCCAGATTACCGAGGAACAGCTGCAATTCAGCCGGCGATCGGTCGGTGAACCCAAACAGATCAGCCTTGCCGAAGTGATCGACGGTTCGCTGCTGCTGCTGCGCGATCAGATCCGGCAAAAGGGCATAAGCCTGACATTGCCGGGGGCCGAAGCCGCCAGCGCAGCGGTGTGTGCGCCGCACGTCCAACTGGAACAGGTGCTGGTGAATCTGCTCCAGAACGCTTTGCAGGCTGCCGAAACGGATGGCGGGCAAATTGAGGTGACGATTGCGGCGGATGGGCCAATCATCCGGCTAAGCGTAAGCGATGATGGGCCGGGCGTGCCAGAACGCTTGCGCGATGAACTGTTCCAACCCTTCGTCACCGGCAAGGCTGAAGGCATCGGACTGGGGCTGGCAATTTCCCGCGACATCATGCGGCAGCTGGGCGGCGATCTGATCCACGAAGACATGGAACAGGGCGCGCGCTTCACCATGATCATGCCCGCCGCATGAACACCGCAGCGCAACCTTTGCACGTCGCACTGGTCGAAGACGACACGGCGCTGCGTGATGCGACCACGCAGGCATTGTCGCTCGACGGGGCGCAAGTGGTTGCCTTCCCCGATGCCCGCGCTGCGCTCGGCTGGTTATCGGCAGACTTTCCCGGAGTGGTGGTGAGTGATGTGCGGATGCCGGGCATCGACGGGATCGAATTCTTCACGCGGCTGCGCGACATCGATCCCGATTTGCCAGTGATCCTCACCACCGGACATGGCGACATCGCGATGGCAGTGGAAGCGATGAAGAATGGCGCGGCGGATTTTCTGACCAAGCCTTACACCTCAGCCAACCTGATCCGCGCGGTGCGCGCGGCAGCATCGCGGCGCGGGCTGGCCTTGGAAAACCGCCGGCTGCGAGAGGAAGGCGGGCGCAGCGCCGGTGCAGCAATTCCCGGCACATCGCCAGCCGCCGAACGGCTGCGGTCGGTCATCGAAGGGGTGGCGCGCTCGG
>JAHJSJ010000302.1 GCA_018830415.1 Alphaproteobacteria bacterium
CAAGGCGATGGTCTTTTCCTCGCCAGCTGTGCCGGGCATCCGCCCTTCAAATGCGTCGCTCGACAGGATGCGGGTGACATCCTTGATCGTGGCTTCGGAAACGTCGCCGTCAGACACTTCGGGAATATCCATCCCGTCGATCCCGCCGCTCGGCGCAAGCGCATCGCATCCCGCCAGCGCCAATGCCGCCGCCATTACCGCGCCAAGCGCCCCGATCCGTGCTTTCATCGCCATCGCATCCTTCTGTCTGATCCGTGTCATGGCAGTGCAATTGCAGAGCCAGCGCGGGCGTGCAAGCATCAGGTCTTGCAGCAAGCCTCCCGCAGCGCCAGACAGGCGGGCGATGACCGATGCTGCACACGCCGATTGGGACAGCGCGCTGACCCGCGCCCGCACCCACGCGCCCTTCCTCGCCCGCGCATTGGAACGCCAGCCCGATCTGGCCGCTTTGCTGAGCGCCGGGGATGGCAATGCGGCGCTGGCATGGGCGCGGGCGCAGGGCGAGCATCCTGATACCGAAGTGGCGCTGCGGCGCGAACGGTTGGCGCTGGCGGCGGCGCTGGCGCTGGGCGATCTGGCTGGAGCCTTTGCGCTGACGCAGGTGGTGGGCGAACTCACCGCCTTTGCCGATCGCGCATTGGACCGCGCAATCTGCACCGCGATTGCCGAACGCACTGATAGTGACGCAACTGATGGCTTCATCGCGCTGGCGCTCGGCAAACAGGGCGCGGGGGAGCTCAACTATTCGTCCGACATTGACCCGATCCTGCTGTTCGACCGTGATCGTCTGACGCGGCGGGCGAGTGATGATCCGGGGGAGGCGGCGCAGCGCTATGCCCGCCGGGTGGTGGCGCTGCTATCGGCCAGCACGGCGGATGGATATGTGTTGCGGGTCGACCTGCGCCTGCGTCCGGCGAGCGAGATCAGCCCGCTGGCCGTGCCGGTCGGTTCGGCGATGGCGCATTATCAGGGCGCCGCGCTGGCGTGGGAACGCGCCGCCTTTGTCCGCGCGCGCGCGGCCGCAGGGGATATTGCGGCGGGTGAGGATTTTCTCACCGCAATCCGGCCATTCGTATGGCGCGCCCAGCTTGATTTTGGCGCGGTGGAGGAAATCCGCGCGCTCACCTTGCGTATTCGCGAAAGCTACGAAGGCCCCGCCGACCCCGGCCCCGGTTTCGACATCAAGCGCGGGCGCGGCGGTATTCGTGAAATCGAATTCTACGCTCAGACCCATCAGCTGATCCACGGCGGGCGCGATACATCGCTGCGGGTGCGCGGCACGCGCGCCGCGCTCGATGCGCTGGCGGCGGCGGGGTGGATCAGCACGGAAAATGCAGTCACGCTGGGCGATTCCTATGACCGGCTGCGGATGATCGAACACCGTTTGCAGATGGTGCATGACCGCCAGACCCATGCACTGCCCGAAGGCGCAGCGCTGGATAATGTCGCGCAGCTTGACGGGCTGGCCGATGGCGCGGCGCTGATCGCGGAACTCACCGACATCACGGCACGCAGCGCACGCATTTACGAAGAGCTGATCGGCGCACCCGAAGCCGCTCCGGTGGCGGTGGCCATGCCGACCAGCGCGCTCACCCATCAGCTTGGCGCATGGGGCTTTGGCGAACCGGATGTGGTGGCCGAACGGATCGAAAGCTGGCGCGATGGGCGGCACGCCGCGATCCGTTCGCCGCAGGCGGTGGAAGCCTGGGACCGGCTCGCCCCGGCACTGATCCAGGCGATTGCGCACAGCGATGATCCGATGCGCGCGATCACCCGCTGGGAACGGATTATAGAAAGCGTGCCGTCAGCGATCACCACTTTCCGCCTGCTCGACGCGCGGCCTGATCTGCTGAACCGCTTGGTCGCCGCGCTGACGCTGGCCCCGGCGCTGTCGGACGAGTTGGCGCGCAAGCCCGAATTGCTCGACACGCTGATCGACAAGGATGCGCTCGATCTGCCCGGTGACATTCCAGCGATCATGGCACGGATGCGCGGCGCGGCGATCCGCGATGATTACGAGGCGCTGCTCGATGCGATCCGGGTGGTGACGGGCGAGATACGCTTCGCGCTCGGCATTCAGCTGATCGAGGGGTTGGCTGATCCCATCGACATCGCCCGCGCGCTGTCACGCACCGCCGAGGCCGCGCTGAACCTCGCCGCCGATGCGACCGCGCAGGAATTTGCGATCAACCACGGACGCATCGCGGGCAGCGAATTGCTGATCCTCGGCCTTGGGCGATTAGGCGGCGGGGCGCTCACCCATGCGTCTGATCTTGATATCGTGTACCTGTTCACGGGCGATTTCGCCGCGCAATCGGACGGGCCGCGGCCCCTGGGCGCAACCCGCTATTACAATCGCCTCGCCAGCCGGGTCAGCGCCGCGCTGTCGGTGCCGACCGCGCAGGGCGCGCTGTACGAAGTCGACACGCGGCTGCGCCCGCAAGGCAATCAGGGGCCATTGGCGGTCAGTTGCGAAGCCTTCGGCAAGTATCAGCGCGAGGCGGCGTGGACGTGGGAACACATGGCGCTCGCCCGCGCGCGGGTGCTGCATGGTTCGCCCACCGCCCGCGCCGAATTGGGGGCGGTGCTGGCCGAAGTGCTCCATGCACCGCGCGACAAGGCCGCGCTGCGCGAAGCGGTGCTGACGATGCGCGCCGAAATGGCCAGGCACAAGCATCCCGGCGGCCCGGTCGATGCCAAGCTGGCGCGCGGCGGGCTGGTCGATATCGAGTTTCTCGTCCACTATCTGCAATTGAAGGGCGAGGCGGCCGATGGCACGCCGCTGGTCGAAGCGGCGGCGCACGCGCTTGACCCCGATCTTGTCACCGCGCTGGCGGGGCTGATCGCGGCGGGCCTGCTGCCTGACGACCTGATAGAACCGCACGCATTGATGAGCCGGATGCTGGTCGCTGGCCGCCTGCTTGCGCCCGATGGCCGCGAACCCCCGCCGTCGGGCGCGGCGGCGCTGGCGCGGGCCTGCGGCTATGACAGCTATGATGCATTAATCGCCGCTTTTGGCGCGGCGCGGCAGGTGGTCGCGGGCGCGTGGAAACGCACCCTTGGACCAGACATTCTTGAACACGAACAGGCTTGAACACGAACAGGAGCAACCCGCATGAGCAATTTTCCCGGCGTAGGAGACGCCATCCCCGATATCGCCATGGAAACCCCCGAAGGCGGCCATGTGAAGCCATCGGACTTTGTCGGATCAAAGCTGGTGATCTTCTTCTATCCCAAGGACGACACCCCCGGCTGCACCACTGAAAACAAGGATTTCTCGGCCTTGCAGGGCGAATTCGAAGCGGCCGGCACGAAACTGCTCGGCGTGAGCAAGGACCCGGCCAAAAAGCACCAGAAATTCATCGCCAAACACGGCCTCACCGCCCCGCTGGCGAGCGACGCGGAAGACGGCGGGCTGTCCGATGCGCTGGGCGTATGGGCAGAAAAACAGATGTATGGCAAAACCTATATGGGCATGGTCCGCACGACCTATCTGATTGATGCCAAGGGCAAAATCGCGCGTATCTGGCCCAAGGTGAAGGTCGCCGGGCACGCCAGCGAAGTGCTGGCGGCGGCCAAGGCGCTCTGACTCTGCCAGTGGAAAGCGTTGCCCACGCCATTCGCGCCGCGCTGTTGACGCCAGATCCGCGTGCCAAATGCTTTGCCGCGCGCCGCGTAGCACGCGACTGGCGCAAGGGCGCGCTGGCTTGGCGGCATGACGTCCCCATGCCCGATCAGCCTGCATGGCC
>JAHJSJ010000303.1 GCA_018830415.1 Alphaproteobacteria bacterium
CAATTATGCCGCCTTATCCGCAACGTTACCAGAGATTAACCATCCCGCGTCCCTTGCGGGGACGGCGCGGGGCCGGGGGTTAATGCCCGGACCGGCGCTTAGCCAATCACCCCGAACAGGTCGTGCGCGTCGGCATCCTCGATCACCGCCTGAACAATATCGCCCGGGGTGAGGGTTTCAGGCACGTTGCGCAAGTAAACCGCGCCGTCGATTTCGGGCGCATCCGCCTGACTGCGGCCGGTGGCCCCGATATCGCCGTCCTCGTCCGGTTCGCCCACTTCATCAATGATGACAGGCAACGTGCGACCCACCTTGGCGGCGAGCTTGGCCGCGCTGATCCGCTCGCTCACTTCCATGATCCGGGCGTAGCGTTCTTCCTTGACGCTTTCGGGCACCGGATCGGGCAGAATATTGGCCGCCGCGCCTGCGACCGGTTCGAACCGGAACGCACCGACCCGATCGAGCTGGGCTTCCTCCAGCCAATCGAGCAGGTAGCGGAAATCGTCCTCGGTCTCTCCGGGGAAACCGACCACGAAAGAGCTGCGGATCGCGATATCGGGGCAGATGGCGCGCCACGATTTCAGCCGTTCGAGCACCTTTGCCTCGTTCGCGGGGCGCTTCATCGCCTTCAACACCTTGGGCGCGGCGTGCTGGAACGGGATGTCGAGATAGGGCGTCAGCAACCCTTCGGTCATCAACGGGATCACCTGATCGACGTGGGGATAGGGATAGACATAGTGCAGCCGCACCCACGGCGCGGTGCCTTCGGGCGTGCGCAGCCCGCCCAATTCGCGCGCCAGATCGGTCATGTGGGCGCGCACGTCGCGACCCTTCCACAGGCGCGGTTCGTGGCGGATATCGACCCCGTAGGCCGACGTATCCTGACTGATCACCAGCAGTTCTTTCGTACCCGCCGCGACCAGCTTTTCCGCCTCACGCAAGCACGCATCGATCCGGCGGCTGGCGAGTTTTCCGCGCAATTGCGGGATAATGCAGAACGCGCAGGAATGGTTGCAGCCCTCGGAAATCTTGAGATAACTGTAATGGCGCGGGGTCAGCTTGATGTCGGGTTGAGGTATCAGGTCGACAAACGGCCCTTGGCTGGGCGGGGCGTGGGTATGCACGGCTTCGACCACAGCTTCATATTGGTGCGCGCCGGTGATCGCCAGCACGCTCGGATGCGCAGCACGGATCGCGTCGGCTTCTTCGCCCATGCAGCCGGTCACGATCACGCGGCCATTTTCCGCGATAGCTTCGCCGATTGCGGCAAGGCTTTCTTCCTTGGCCGAATCGAGGAAGCCGCAGGTGTTGACCAGCACCACGTCGGCGCCGGCATAATCCGCGCTCATCGCATAGCCATCGGCGCGCAGCCGGGTGAGGATACGTTCGGAATCGACCAGCGCCTTGGGGCAGCCGAGGCTGACCATACCGATTTTCTTCTGGCCAGGGATCGTGGTTGCAGGGGTGTTCATAGCGGCGCGCCCCTACACTGTGTGCGGGCTTTGCGCCAGAATATCCTCGCGCGTGGGATTCAGAGGCCGATGTTGCGCTGTCGCGCAGGGTTGACGGGCATCCGCTGCACAAGGCATTAGATTGGTCATGATTGCAAAGCTCTTTACCGACCATCCGCGCTCCATTGGCGAAACCTATGGCCAGCACGCCCGCACCGCCTCGCGCTTTGGCTGGCGGATGGTGATTGGCGGGCTGGCCTGCATGGTCCATGCAGTGGTTCCGGGCCTGTTCGTCAAGACAGCCAGCCGCACCGTTGTGCAACTCGATGCGGAAATGCGTGGCCGTAAGCCTTCGCCCGACGCCGAGGAATTCAACTACGTCATCTGAGCGCCCGGCTGGCAGGCATGGCAGCGATGGGCGGAGCCTTTCTGCTGTTTCGCTGCGGTTGGATCAGATCGGCGCATCGCCTTCGTTGCCAATGGTCGGGACGATTTCGACCACCACATCGCCCGGCTGGAGCGTCTGGCATTCCTGTTCCCAGAACCCGATGGCGCGGCCATTGCGGTAGATGCGCAAACCCTGACCGCCGGATTTCAGATCGGTGATCGGCAAGCCGCACTCGGCCTCGCTCACCACCCGTTCGACCAATTGTACCCGCCCGCTAACACTGGCCAAATCGGCAAGGTAATCGGCGATATGTGCGCCTTTGACGCTGCCCGCCAGCAGCAGACCCGTGAATCGCACAGGGTTGATGACATTGTTTGCCCCCGCCTGCCGGGCCAGCAATTCATTGTCATCGGCGCGCACCACCACGCTGATCGGCACATCGGGCGCGAGGTGGCGCACGGTCAGCACGATCAGGATCGAGGTATCGTCGCGCCCGGCGGACACCAGCACACTCTGCGCCTCAGCGATGCGCACTGCTTTGAGTGTTTCATCACGCGTCGCATCGGCGGCCATCACGTTCACGCCCAGCTTCTCAGCCTCGGCCAGCCGATCCTCGCTCGGTTCGACCACAACGATCCGGCGCGGAACAATGCCGCGTTCGATCAGCTCACCCACGCTCTGCGATCCGGATACGCCGTAGCCCAGCACCACCACGTGATCGCTCAGCTGTTCCTGTATGCGGGCCATACGCCATTTCTCCCAGCTGCGTTTGATAACGAAATCGTAGGCCGCGCCCACGAAGATAAAGAGCACCGCGATCCGCACCGGGGTGACGATCACCGCTTCGACCAGCCGCGCCGAATTGCTCACCGGGGCAATGTCACCAAAGCCTGTGGTGGTGACCGATATCATGGTGAAATAGACCACATCGAGAAAGCTGATGTGGCCATCGACATGGTCGACCAGCCCGTCGCGGTCCAGCCAGTGGATCAGGATGACCATCCCCAGCAGCCCGAACGCCAGGCCAAGTCTTAGGCCGACATCGCCCCAAACGGGGATCTTGACCGCGCGTCGGAGAGGCTGGAACTGATCAGCCAGCTTTGCCTTGCGCTTGAACGGGTTGCGCGTCGGTTTGTCCGCAGCCATCGGCTCGCCCCTGCCCTTAATCCGTGAACCGTTCGGCCAGCACGCCGATGGTCGAATAATGGGTCAGATCAAGCTGCAACGGTGTCACCGCGACATAGCCATCATCAATTGCTTCCAGATCGGTGCCGTGGTCCAGCGTATGTTCGATCGGATCAAGCCCGAACCAGAAATAGCGATAGCCGCGCGGGTCGCGGCCTTCAACGATGCTGCCGCGCGAATAGTCGTGGAAGCCCTGGCGGACGACGCGGACGCCCTTGATCTCTTCGGGCGGGATCGCGGGGAAATTGACGTTGATCAGCGTGCGTTCGGCCAGCGGTGCATCGATCAGGGGCGCAAGCACTTTTGCCCCCCATTCGCGCGCCGCGCCGAACGGCACGTCATCGCCCATGCCTTCGCGGGCATAGACCTGGCTGAACGCAACCGATCGGATACCCGCCAGCGCGCCTTCGATCGCGGCGGAGACGGTGCCGGAGTAAGTGATGTCATCGCCCAGATTCGCGCCGCGATTGACGCCGGACAGGATCAGATCGGGGGGCGAGGGCATGACCGTGCGCAGCCCCATCATCACAGAATCGGTCGGCGTGCCGGTGACGGAAAAGCGCCGCTCGCCCAGCTTGTTGAGCCGCACGGGCCGCGTCAGCGTGAGCGAATGGCCCGCGCCCGACTGTTCTTCTGACGGGGCGCAGATCCAGATATCATCGGAAAACTGGCGTGCGATTTCCTCCAGCACCTTGAGGCCCGGGGCGTGGACGCCGTCATCATTGGTGAGGAGGATTCTCACAAATTGCCCCCTCTCTCGTCATGCTGAACTTGTTTCAGCATCCATTTTTCCTTTCGAACGCAGTCTGATGGGGCAGGATGGACCCTGAAACGAGTTCAGGGTGACGAAGCGGGTTAGTTGGGGCGGAGTGTGGTCATTCCGCCCATGTAGGGCAGCAATGCGTCAGGCACGGTGACACTGCCGTCGGCGTGTTGGTAATTTTCGATCACCGCCACCAAAGTGCGCCCGACCGCGAGGCCGGAGCCGTTGAGGGTGTGGACGAACTCGGTCTTTTTCTGCTCCCCCGCGACGCGGTAGCGGGTGTTCATCCGGCGCGCCTGGAAGTCGCCGGTGTTCGAGCATGAGCTGATCTCGCGGTAGGCACCTTGGCCCGGCAACCACACTTCAAGATCATAAGTCTTGCGCGCGCCAAAGCCCATGTCGCCGGTGCACAGCAGCAGCTTGCGATAGGGGAGTT
This sequence comes from Alphaproteobacteria bacterium, assembly GCA_018830415.1. Taxonomy (GTDB): domain Bacteria; phylum Pseudomonadota; class Alphaproteobacteria; order Sphingomonadales; family Sphingomonadaceae; genus Erythrobacter. Next base: position 4,224 of record JAHJSJ010000303.1, read on the forward strand.
CGAGGCGTTCTAGGATGGTTTCCGCCGCGCGGGTCATGCGGTCGTGTTCGGCCTCGGAATCTTCGGGGCGCACGATGCTGACGAGTTCGCATTTTTCGAATTGGTGCTGGCGGATGAACCCGCGCGTATCGCGCCCCGCTGCGCCCGCTTCGGAACGGAAGCACAGGGTAAGCGCGGTGAGGCGCATGGGGAGGGCGCTTTCGTCTACAAGCTCGCCCATGACGCTGGCGGTGAGGGGGGCTTCGCTGGTGGGGATGAGCCAGCGGCCGTCGGTCGTGCGGAAACTATCCTCGGCAAACTTCGGCAACTTATCAGTGCCATACATGGCATCATCGCCCACCAACACCGGCGGGTTGCATTCCTCATAGCCATGCTCGCGCGTCTGCACATCCAGCATGAACTGCCCCAAAGCGCGGTGCAGCCGCGCCATGTCGCCGCGCAGGAAGGTGAAGCGCGCGCCCGAAAGCCGCGCGCCGGTTTCGAAATCCATGCCGAGCGCGGGCGCGAGGTCGGCGTGCTCCTTGGGGGTGAAGTCGAAGTCGCGCGGCGTGCCCCAGCGCGAGACTTCGACATTCTCTTCCTCACCCGCGCCATGCGGCACATCGTCGGCGGGGAGGTTGGGAATCACTTCCAGCGCTGCCTTCAGCTTCGCCGCCAATTCATCGGCGCGCGCTTCCAAAGCGGGCATCTGATCCTTCAGCGCCGCGACCTCGGCTTTGATTGCCTCGGCCCCGGCCTTGTCGCCCTTTCCCATTGCTGCGCCGATCAGCTTTGACGCTTCGTTGCGGCGGCTCTGCGCGAGTTGCACCTGCGTGGTCGCCGCGCGGCGTTGTTCGTCGAGCGCGATGAGTTCGTCAGCCTGCGCAGGAAGCCCGCGCCGTGCCAGACCCTGATCAAAAGCTTCGCGGTTTTCGCGGATAAAACGGATATCGTGCATGGCGTGGCGCTATGCCTGCTCATGCGGGCCAAGGAAAGAGGGAAGGGCCAAGAAGAAAGGGGCGGCGGTGTTTGCAAGAGAGGCCGCCGCCCCTTGAGGAGAGGTTTAGAAGTTCACCTGCGCGGTCACGAAGATCCGGCGCGGATCGCCGAAGAACCCGGTCAGCGTGCCTTCGCGGCCCAGCGTCGGGATGAACGGCACACCGCCAACCCCGCCTGCCACGAAGTTGTAGCCGGAAACGATATATTCCTTGTCGAACAGGTTTTTGCCGTGGACGCCGATCGAGAACAGGCCGCTATCGGCGGTATAAACCACGCTGGCATCGACCAGCACAAAGCCATCCTGATCGAGGAACGGGTTGGCCACTTCAAACTGGCTGGCATCTGACCGCAGCGAGGCAAGCCCGATCAAGTCAACCATCCCGCTGGCCACCGGCACGCCCATGTTGAACCCCATATGCGCGGTGACGTCAGGGGTGTTCTGGAACACGCGCTGGTCTGCCACGTCCACGCCGAATGCGTCGATGAAGGTGTTGAACTTGGCATCGAGATAGCCCAACGACCAGTTGATACTGAATCGGCTGCCTTCACCGACAAAATCCCTGCCGATCAGTGCATTGCCTTCAAATTCAAGCCCATTGACATCGGCGCTGGCGGCATTGGAGGTGATGCCGATGAAGCTATCATTGGTGCCATCATTATCGCTGTCAAACCCGACCGATCCGGGGATCTGGACATTATCATACTGGCCGAGGAACCCGGCGATGCTGATGTTCACCCGGTTATCGAACAATGATGCTTTCCAGCCCAGTTCAAAGCTGTCGACCTTTTCGGGATCGAAGCCCATGAAATCGAACACTTCCTGCTCGGTGCAGGCCCCACCGGCGCTGTTCCGGCAAGCCGTGGACTGGCCGCGCGGATCAAACCCGCCGCCCTTGAAGCCCTGCGAATAGGTGAAATAGAGGTTGTGATTGGCGTTGGGCTGCCAGCTGATCGAAGCGCGCGGGTTGAAATCTTCAAACGTCCGGCTGCCATTAAAATCGCTGGTCACTGCAATCGGGAAGCCTGCCCCGCCAAACAGATCGGAAAACCCGCCGAGGAAGGTGGTGCGCAGCACCCGGCTGGTGCGTTTGTCATTGGTGTAACGCCCGCCCACTGACACGCTGACCGTATCAGTCAGGTCGTAAGTAAAATCGCCGAACACCGACCAGGTTTCGGTATCGACATCGCCCAGCGTCTGCGCGGTCAGGCCGGGCAGGGTGGTGAACAGCGCCACGTCAAACGCGGTGAAGGCGCTGGCATCAAGGTAGTAGAAGCCCACTACCCCTGACAGATTGTCGCTTTCATACAAAAGCTGCAATTCTTGGCTGAACTGTTCGTTGTCGTAAAGCGCAGGCACATCAAGATCGACTGCGGGCAGGCTGTCGAAATCGATCGGTGTGGTTGAGGAATCCTCGCGGTAGCCGGTGATCGATTTCAGCGTGATCGTGTCGCTGACTTCGAACGCGATGTTGAGCGCGCCGCCGTAAGCTTCAACTTCCTGATCGACGATGTTGAGGCCCGCGCGGGTATCGAACACATCATCGAGCACGGGCGCACCGCTTAACTGGCCGGGGATCAGGCGGTGGCCCTGCCGGGCTTCGCTGTTGTCCTTCACGTAATCGCCCGACAGGCGGATGAACACCGGCCCGTTGTTGAATTCAAGCGTGCCGCGCGCGGCCCATACGTCCTTGTTGTAATTTTCGGTGCCAAGCGTGAGGTTATCGCCAAACCCGCCGCGCGATAGCCGCGCCCCGCTCGCGCCGATTTTGAGGCTGTCGGTGATCGGGGTGGACGCAGTGACGATCAGATCGGCCTGATCAAACGATCCATAGGTGCCGCGAATCTTCACGCTGGTGTCATCGGGCAATTTGGCGGTGACATATTTGATCGCGCCGCCGATGGTGTTGCGACCATAGAGCGTGCCCTGCGGCCCGCGCAGCACTTCGATGCGGTCCACATCATAGACATCAAGCACGGCGGCCTGCGGACGGTTCAGATACACGTCATCAACATACAGGCCCACGCCCGCTTCGAACCCAGCGACCGGATCCTGCTGGCCCACGCCGCGGATAAAGGCAGAAAGTGTGGTGTTGGTGCCGCGGCTGACTTCCAGAGTGATGTTGGGCACCTGCTGGCCGATCTGGGTGATATCCTGAATGCCCTGCTTTTCCAGCGATTCCCCGGTCAGCGCGGTGATCGACAGCGGCACGTCAATCATGCGTTCCTCGCGCCGACGCGCGGTGACGATGATGACGCCTTCCTCAGCCCGTTCGCTGACGCTGGTGGCAGTGTCGGCGACCTCCTGAGCATGAGCAGGCGCGGCAAAAGTGGCAATTCCGGCGCATCCGGCAAGCAGCAGCGCGCGGCGGCAAAGCATATTGGTCATGGGTTTTATTCCTCTCCTCACCCTCAGTCGTTCACTTGATATTGAAAGTTGAACCATGTTTCAAGTTTAGACTTGTGTGCCATGCGATGCAAGCGTAGCGAATGGTTCGAGGGAGGTGCCAATGAGCAACAGTCACGCGAGCCGGGCACAGGTTGCAGATACAAGGAGAGCGGCGGAATGCTGACCAGAGGCGCTGTGCCAGATGCCAAGACCCCGCGCACCGAACGCGGACGGCGGACGCTACGCAAACTGCTTGATGCAGCAGCCGAAGAGTTCGGCGAAAAAGGCTTTCACGAAGCTTCGGTCAGTTCGATCACCCGCCGTGCGGGTGTGGCGCTGGGCAGCTTCTACACCTATTTTGACAGCAAGGACGCATTGTTCCGGGCGCTGGTCGCCGACATGAGCGAGAAAGTGCGCACCAGCGCGCGTTCAGCACTTTCTGACGACATGGGTGCGCTGGAGATCGAGCGGGCGGCGCTCGCCGCATTCTTGCGGTTCGCTGCGGAGCACAAGGAAATCTACCGCATCATCGACGAAGCGGAATTCGTCGATCCCGCCAGCTACCGTCAGCATTACGAAACCATCGCCGCGCGCATCGCAGACCGCCTGCGCGCCGGAACAGCCAGCGGCGAATTGCGCGAAGGCCTGGGCGAGCTTGAGGCCTGGGCGGTTATGGGCATGAACGTGTTTGCGGGCCTGCGCTATGTCGTGTGGGGCGATTCCGAACTGCCGCCAGAAGACGTCGCGGCAGGGATCAATCGCCTGCTCGCTGAGGGCATTCGGCGCCGCTGAAGCCATGGCAGCACTCACCGCGCGCTTTTCATACCGCGCGTCCGTCGCTAGGCCTGCTTCTCATGATCCTTGTCATCAATGCGCTCAGCGATGCTGAACACCTTGCCGCCTTGCGCGCGCGGATCGACCTGCTCGAATGGCGCGACGGGCGTGAGACGGCGGGCGGGGTTGCGCGTCAGGTGAAGCGCAACGTGCAAGCCGCGATGGACACCGCCGCTGGGCGCCGGGTGCAGGATGAATTGCTGCCGATCATCGCCGAAAACGCTGTGATCAAAGCCGCAGCCCAGCCCCGGCGGTTCTCCCCGCTGATTATCAGCAAGACCGAGGTTGGTGGGCAATATGGCGCGCATGTCGATAATGCGCTGATGGGCAAAGGCTCTACGCGCCTGCGCACAGACCTGTCGTTTACATTGTTTCTTACCCCGCCCAGCCAATATGACGGCGGCGAGCTGGTGATCCATGCGGCGGGCATGACTCAGGAGGTGAAGGGTGAGGCCGGCCATCTGGTGCTGTATCCTTCGGCCAGCATTCACGAGGTAAAACCCGTCACGCGCGGAACAAGGATAGTGTGCGTCGGGTGGATCGAAAGTGTGATCGCCGATCAGGCGCAGCGCGATATGCTGTTCGACCTCGAAAACCTACGCACTGCGCTGCGCCAGACGCTGCCCCTGCAATCGACCGAACTGCTGACGCTCGACAAGACGATCGCCAACCTGTTGCGAATGTGGGCGCGCGCCTGAGCGTTCGGGCGAAGAGGTGGCATGGCAGTCGCTGGCGATGCGGATCGCAACGACATCATCACAAAGCGCGCGCAGAACACCCGCGCCGAACACCTTATCAATTTTTCATAAGAACCGGCACCATCTTTTCTAAGTCATTGAAAAGATGGTGGGCGCGACAGGGATTGAACCTGTGACCCCACCCGTGTGAAGGGTGTGCTCTACCGCTGAGCTACGCGCCCGTCCTTGGGGCCGAACGGCCCGGACAGGGGGGCGCCTTTACTGTGCGCCCACGCGCTTGGCAAGCGTTGCCGCTGGCTTCGCTTGGAATTTCTAATGCGCCTTATGGCGCTGCCATCCATGCCAGCAAATTGAACAAAGTGCTTTGATGCTCGCGGCTGGTTCTCTCACGCCGGGATGGCGCGCTGACGCTCTCTGGACATTCGAGACAATAGGCCTGAATACCGCTTGTGCCGAGCAACCGTTGTGCATCGCGCGTCAGACGGGCGGCGAGGTCGCCATTGCGCCGTGCGGTAAGGGCGAAGATATCACCGCCCTGTGTCAGGGGTGCACGGGCCGCGTTGCTGGTCACCAACTGGCGGATCAGCGAATCGTAATTCTCGGCCTTGTCGCCAAGGAAAACCGGGTGCCACTCGCTCTCTTTGGCTCCGGCTTTGGCAGCGGCCCATGCCAGCGCATCTTGCAGCCCGCCAAACTCATCGACCAAGCCAAGCTGACGCGCGGTGCCGCCATCCCATACGCGCCCGCCCGCGATGGCATCGACCTTGTCGACTGGCATCTTGCGTGAAGCAGACACCAGATTGATGAAATTGCGATAATTTCCGCCGATCGAGGCTTGCAGGATCGCATCCATTTCTGGCGAGAAACCGGCGATGAAATCGGGCTGGCCGGACAGCGGCGTGGTGCGGACACCGTCCGCCGTGACCCCAAGCCGTGCGGCGCTTTGTTCAAAGGTCGGCATAACTGCGAACACCCCGATGGAACCGGTAATGGTTTCGGGCTGGGCAAAGATGCGGTCGCTCGACATTGATACCCAGTAACCGCCGCTCGCCGCGATGTTGGCGAAGGAAACGGCGACCGGGATCTTGCGGTCGCGGTGGCGTTGAATGGCGCGGCGGATTTCTTCCGAAGCGGTCACCGATCCGCCCGGCGAATCGACCCGCACCACCAGCGCCGCCAGATCATCATCGAGCGCCTCGTCGAGGATGTTGGCGATGCGCGTACCCCCGGCAACGCCCGGCCCGGCCTCACCATCAACGATATCGCCGGCTATCGTGACGACGCCAATCGCCTTGCCTTTGCGTTTGTCGCCAACAGCGGCGAGGAATGCGCCAAGGTCGCTTGCGGCGAAGCTGCCCGGCTTCTTGCTCCAGGTGTCCTTGCCTGCGATTTCGGCAACCCGTGCGCCGAATGCCACGCGATCACCCAGCTTGTCGACCAGTCCGGCGGACAGCGCCGCCTTGGCCAGATCGCCGCCTGCACTGTCGATCCAGCCGACCGGGTCGCTGGTCACGCGGGCCAGCGCCAGCTTGGGGCGGGCCTTTTTCACATTGGCCTGCCATTCTTCCCACAACGCGCTGTAAACGCCGCCAACATTCGCGCGCGCTTCATCCGACATCGAGCTGCGCGAATAGGGCTCCACCGCCGATTTGAATTCGCCCGCACGGTAAATCCGGGCGTTGACGCCGAGTTTTTCGAGCAGGCCGGCGTAATAGAGATTGCTGCCGCCTGGCCCGGAAATCACCGCGAGCCCCTGCGGATCGAGCCACACTTCGCTGGCATGGGCGGCCAGCAGCAAGTGATCATCGGCATAGCCAAGCGCGTAGGTCAGTACCGGCTTTTTCGCCTTGCGCACCCGGTCCATCGCTTCACCAATTTCGGTGAGGTGCACCTGACCGCCACCCAGAAACGTAGTGAGATCAAATACTACCGCCTTGATCCGATCGTCACTCGCCGCCGCATCGAGCGCGCGGACGAGATCACGTGCGCGGTATTCTTCGATCGGGGCACTGCCGGAAAGCAGCGCGGCGATGGGGTCAATTGCCGATTTTTCCTCAACCACCACCCCGCTAAGCTCGATCAACAGCGCACCATCGCGCACCTGGCCGGGGCTGGGACGGGCCGAGAGGATGCCAAACAGCGCGACAAAGAACAACAGCATGAACATGAGGACAAGAGCGTCCTTGATCCCGACGAGAACCTTCCACACTTTGCCGACAAAGCTCATTCAATCGTCCCTTTTTTCACGCTAGGCTGCTATCTAGGCGCTGATGCTGGCAACTTCCACGGGAAAGCGCCGCAGGAATGGGTTGAGCAGCGCACGACGCTCGACTAGGGGCTTGGTTCACGATGGATGCGCGCGATCATTCCCCCGTCACGGGCCGCTTTCCGGCGGGGAGGCTGGCGTTTCCGCATCGCGATCTGACCGCCATCGGCCAATTGCAGCGCCACGAAATCCTCTATCTGCTGCATGAGGCCGATCAATGGGTTGCGCTGAACCGGCAGAGCGCCAAGCACACCGATCTGCTGAGCGGCCTGACCATCATCAACGCCTTCTTTGAAAACTCCACCCGCACGCTGCTTTCATTCGAGATCGCGGGCAAGCGGCTGGGGGCGGATGTGGTCAATATGCACGCCGCCACATCGAGCGTGAGGAAGGGCGAGACGCTGATCGACACCGCGATCACGCTGAACGCGATGCGCGCCGATGCGATTGTCATTCGCCACGGATCGTCGGGCGCAACCGGGCTGATTGCTGACAAGGTCGATTGCCCGGTTCTGAACGCGGGCGACGGCAGCCACGAACACCCCACGCAGGCGCTGCTCGATGCGCTGACATTGCGCCATGCCCTGCGCGAACGGGGCGATGGGGCGGAGGATTTCACCGGGCTGACAATCGTCATCTGCGGTGACATCCTGCATAGCCGGGTGGCGCGATCAAACATCCTGTGCCTGACCGCGATGGGGGCCAACGTCCGGGTATGCGCGCCGCCTGCGCTGATGCCCGCCGGAATCGAAGCGATGGGGGTGGAGGTGTTCCACCACTTTGACGCCGCGCTTGAAGG
>JAHJSJ010000304.1 GCA_018830415.1 Alphaproteobacteria bacterium
CGAATTCATCGGCAAATACGAAGAAGTCGTCGCCCGCGCTGCCGGGGAACGCGGGGTCGATGGCGTGGTCTGCGGCCATATCCACACCGCGGAATTCCGCACCTTTGATCACAATGGCAAACAGATCGAATACTGGAACGATGGTGATTGGGTTGAAGGCTGCAACGCGCTGGTCGAACATCACGATGGGCGGATGGAAATCCTCCACTGGCCCGACGAGATCAAGCGCCGTGACGCAGGCCAGACCCCGACCGCGCCCGCCGACCTGCCCCGTGCGGACCGCGCGGCGGCGTGAACCGGTTGACCACCATCACTCCTGATACCGCCGCTTTCGCTCCGGCTCCGGCCACACCCGCTTCGATCGCGATTATCACCGATGCCTGGCACCCGCAGACCAACGGGGTGGTGCGCACCTTGTCGACGACCTGCGATGTGCTGCGCCGTTGGGGGCATCAGGTGACGGTGATCTCGCCCGAAGGCTATCCTTCGATGCCTGCGCCGACCTATCCCGAAATCCGGCTGGCGCTGACCGCGCCCGGCGCGGTGGGGCGGCAATTGGCGAAAGTCGCGCCTGATGCCGTGCATATCGCCACCGAAGGGCCGCTGGGCTTTGCCGCGCGGCGATATTGCGTCCGCCGCAAGGTGCCGTTCACCACCGCTTACCACACCCAGTTTCCCGATTACCTCGCGCGCCGCACTGGTCTGCCCGCGCGCTTTTTCTGGCCCTATATCCGCTGGTTCCACCGTCCGGCGGAAGCGATCATGGTGGCGACCGAGACGATCCGCGCGCAGCTGCGCGAACAGGGGTTGACCCAGCTTAGCCATTGGAGCCGGGGGGTCGATCTCGCCTGCTTTTCGCCCGCCGCGCCGCCGCCGCCTGAATATGCCGGGCTCGAAGGCCCGATCCTGCTCTATGTCGGGCGGGTCGCGGTGGAAAAGAATATCGAAGCCTTCCTTGCCTGCGATTACCCCGGCACCAAGGTGGTGGTGGGCGATGGCCCGGCGCGCGGCGCGTTGGCGGCGAAGTTTCCCGATGCGCTGTTTCTGGGCAAGCGCATGGGCGCGGAACTTGCGGGCTGTTATGCCGGGGCGGACGTGTTCGTGTTCCCCAGCCGCACCGATACATTCGGCCTTGTGATGATCGAGGCGCTGGCCTGTGGAACCCCGGTTGCGGCTTTCCCGGTGCCCGGCCCGATTGATATCGTCACCGACGCGGTCGGCGCTTTGTCCGAAGACCTGACCCGCGCGATTGACGCGGCGCGCTATTGCGACCGAACCGACTGCGCTGCCTATGCGGCGGGCTTCAGCTGGGAGGCGGCGACACGCCAGTTTTTGGCGGGTTTGGCGGCGTTGAAGGAAGAACACACCGTCTCGCTTGCAGGCGCACCTGCGTTCTGAATCAAGGTTTGCTTGCCGTCGGCGGGGGCTTGGCCTATAAGGGTGAGCAATGTGGCCGCTCCGAAAGGGGCGGCCCTTCTATTTTCAACGGAGATTCCCCCATGGCCATCAAGGATCAGCCCAAGCCGCTGATGCCGCACGCCACCGCAACCTGGCTGGTGGATAACACCGCGCTGTCATTTGAACAGATCGCCGAATTTTGCGGGATACACATCCTCGAGGTGCAGGCGATGGCCGATGATCTGGCGGGCAGCAAATATACCGGTCGCGATCCGCTGCACTCGGGCGAGCTTACGCAGGGCGAGATTGAGCTGGGTCAGGCTGACCCGACCTATTCGCTCAAGATGCACAAGGCCCCCGCCGAAGCGACCCGCACCAAGGGCCCGCGCTATACCCCGGTGTCCCGGCGGCAGGACAAGCCCGATGGCATCGCGTGGATCCTGCGTAGCCATCCCGAAGTGTCGGATGCCCAGATCGGCAAGTTGATCGGCACCACCCGCAACACCATCGGCGCGATTCGCGACCGCAGCCACTGGAACATCCAGAACATCACGCCGAAAGACCCGGTGACGCTGGGCCTGTGTTCACAGCGTGAGCTTGATGCGATGGTGGCCAAGGCCGCCAAGCGCGCCGGGATTACCGAAGACGCCGATGCTCCGGTCAGGTCCGAGCGCAATGATCGCGAAAAGCTGATCGAGGAATTGCGCGCCGAACGCGATGCCAACGTCAAGGCAGCCGGTGCCGCCGCGCAGGAAGCCGAGGCGCAAAGCTGGCTCGCCGCACGCCGCGCTGCCGAAGCCGCCGAAAAAAAGATCGACCCCGAAAGCGGGTTCATCCAGAACTGATCGGGCGTGCCGAGGTGCCGCACCAGCACCTCGGCCAAGCCACGCGCGAATTTGCATGAAAGCGACATTGCACCAGCGAGTTTCGCTTGTGCGCCAGCGTGATGTCAGTCACCATCGCTGCCATGACTGTCAATAACGCTGCCTATCACCACCCGACCCCGCCCGACACGCAGTTCGCGGCGATCAGCCTTCCGGCGCTGTTTGAACGCACCACCGGGGAGGCGCCCGAAGCGCCGTTCCTGCATTTTCTCGGGCGCACCTATTCCTATCGTGAAATTCGCGCAGAGGCGCAGTGCTTTGCTGCGGGCCTGCAGGCGATGGGGATTGCCAAGGGCGACCGGGTCGGCCTGTTCCTGCCCAATGTGCCAATCTACGCCGCCGCCTATTACGGGGCGATGATGGCAGGCGCGATTGTCGTCAATTTCTCGCCGCTCTATTCGGTTGAGGAGCTGAGCTGGCAGGTCGAAGACAGCGGCACGCGGGTGCTGGTGACGCTGGATGTGCCCGAACTTTATGGCACTGCGGCCAAGGTGCAGTACGCATCGGGGCTGGAAATGCTGGTGGTCGGCCGGCTTGCCGATATGCTGCCCTGGGCAAAGGGCATCGCGCTCAGACTGCTCAAGCGCAAACAGATTGCCGATGTCGCCTATGGGCCGGCAATCCGCCGCTGGAAGGATTGCGCCCCCGACACGCCCTTCACCCCCGTTGCGCTCGATCCGCACACCGATCTGGCGCTGCTGCAATATACCGGCGGCACTACCGGGCGGCCCAAGGGCGCAATGCTGGGGCACGATCAGCTCAGCATCAATGCGCAGCAGGTCGCCGCGCTTAACCCGTTTGGCAACGTGCGCAATGAAGTGTTCATGGGCGCGCTGCCGTTTTTCCATGTGTTCGCTAACACCGCGCTACTCAACCACGCCGTCGCCACCGGCGCGTCGATTGCGATGGTGCCGCGGTTTGAGACGAAGCAGGTGCTCGAAACGATCGAGAAATACCGCTGCACCGGTTTTCCCGGTGTGCCGACGATGTTTCAGGCGATGCTCGATCATCCTGACCTGGTGAAAACCGATCTTTCCAGCCTCAAAATCTGCATTTCCGGTGGCGCGCCGATGCCTGCGCCGGTGCATCTGAAGTTCGAGGAAGTCACCGGGGTGCGGCTGGTCGAAGGCTATGGCCTTACCGAAAGTTCAGGCGTGGTGTCGGCCAATCCCTATCAGGGCACGCGCAAACGCGGCACCATCGGGCAGCTGGTGCCCGGCACGCAAGTGATCCTGCTCGACAAGGAAGACCCGACCCGCCTCGCCCCCGAAGGTGAGCCGGGCGAACTCGCGGTGTGCGGCCCGCAGGTGATGCGCGGTTATTGGAACCGCCCCGAAAGCGACGCAGACACCTTTGTTGAACGCGACGGCAAACGCTATCTGCGCACCGGCGATGTCGCGCAGATCGACGCGGACGGGTTCCTCGCCATTGTTGACCGGATCAAGGACATGATCGCGGTTGGCGGGTTCAAGGTGTTCCCCAGCGTGGTCGAAGACGTGATTGTCGAACATCCGGCGGTGAAAGAGGCGCTGGTGATCGGCGTTCCCGAAGAATATCGCGGCGAAGTGCCCCGCGCCTATGTCACGCTCCACGAAGCGGGCGGCGCGACGGGGGAGGAACTGCGCGATTGGCTCAACGCCAAAATCGGCAAGCACGAACGGGTCGATCAGGTGGTGATCCGCGATAGCCTGCCCAAAACCATTATTGGCAAGCTCGACCGCAAGACCCTGCGCGCCGAGGTGTTGTAGGCGGGCGGTTTATTCCGCCGCTTCGACACGTACCGATGGCACGGCCTTCACCGGCTGGCGCGCATTGGGGGCGAAGCGGCCATCGACCTGCGCGCCCTGTTCGATCGTCAGCGCATCGTAATGCACATCGCCTTCGATCTGCGCGCTTTTGAGGATTACCAGCTCACGCGCGGTGATCGATCCGTTGACCTTGCCCGCCATCCGCGCGCTTTCGGCGGTCACTGCGCCGCTGATGCTGCTCGATTCGCCCTGCACCAGCGAGGCGCATTTGATGTCGCCTTCGATCGTGCCGTCGACGTGCAGATCGGCAGTGGCGTTGATATCGCCCTTGATCACCACATCCGCGCCGATCACCGAAAAGGTTGAACCCGAAGCCATCATGCTGCTCCTATTTGCGGGCCGGGGTGGCGGCGAGACGGTCCGGTCCGGCGCTGCGGGCTTCTTTGAGAACATCGGGGGCGGCCTCCAGAAACGGGCGCGGATTGACCGCGCGGTTATTGATGCGGACTTCAAAATGCAGATGCGGGCCGGTTGAACGGCCGGTGCTGCCCAGCCCGCCGATGGTGGCCCCGGCCTCTACCTGCTGGCCAACCCGCGCGTCGATACGTGACAAGTGTGCATAGCGGGTCATCATGCCATTGCCGTGGGTGATTTCCACTGCCTTGCCATAGCCTGATTTCCACCCGGCATGGGTCACGCGGCCATCGGCAGCGGCAAAGATCGGCGATCCTGTTGCACCCTTGAAATCGATCCCGGAATGCATCGCGCTGCGGCCATTGAACGGATCACGGCGATAGCCAAAGCCTGAGGTGATGTTCTCGACAGTGGCAGGCACGACCTGCGGGATGCCGTTCAACGCGCGTTCCAGCACCGCCATGCGCGTAAGGCTGAGGCCGAGCCGCTCAAAGCGCGGGTCGATAGCGCCGTCCGCGCCGGCCAAAGCTTCGAACGGGCCACCCATCGCTTGCAGTGTTTGGGTCTGGCTGGTCTGGCGGCTCATCGCGCGCGGGTCGAGATTGAGTTTGCGCATCGCCGCTTCGGCGCGGCGGGCGCGGGCATCGGCGAAGCGGGTCAGGCGCTCGACAAAGGCGAGCTGGCGGGCCTCGATCTCGGCCAGGCCGCGTGCCTGCGGGATCAGCGCGCCGACTTTTTCGATGGTCTTGGCGGATTCGTCGGAAGAATCGGTGACGGTGCCGGCGGCATCGCCTTGGGCGATCATGTCCTCAGGCAGCATCTGCGCCATTTCTTCGAGGAATTGCTGGCGTTGTTCCAGCTCGCTCACCACCCGGCCAAGATCGCCGCCATAGGCGTCCAGCCGTTCGCTGGCGGTGGCGACGCGGGCCTTTTCTTCAGCGAAGGACGCGAGATCGGATTCGGCGCGGTATTGGCCCCAGCCCATCACGGCGAGCGCGATCAACCATCCCAGCGCCAGCGCCACTGCGCCCGCCGCGACGCGGATCTGCAATTTCGATGATAGCTTGATGAAGCGCACTTGCCCGTCGGCGCGCATGAAAAACTCACGGTCGGGGAACCACTGTCGCAGCCGCTCGCCCCACCTTTGCGCGGTAACCCTGTCTGACACTCCGACCCCAATTTTTTTATTTCAATGTCGCGCGGGGCTATCAGGCCGGACATGGATGGTCGAATCCCGGTGCAGCCGGAGCGGGTAAAGCGAAGGGGTTTCGCGGCGAATGGTTCATCGTAGAGCAATTATGCGCAAAGATGACCGCACATCGAACGTCCGTTGCGGTTGAGGGCCATCAATGTTCCTGATTCGTGCCGATGTGGTCAATCCCCATTTTTCAATCCAACGCGCAAGGCGGGCCTGACAGGCGGTGGCAGGGCTGCTAAGGTTCGCGCCATGACACAGACAGCATTCCAGCAACCTCGTCCCGGAACCACCGATCCCGAACACGTGGTGACCGCGATGGCCCGTGCGGCGCGCAAAGCCCAGCGCCAGCTGGCGATGATGACCAGCGCGGCCCGCGCCGCTGCACTCCACCGCGCGGCTGACCAGCTTGAGGCTTCGGCGCCCACCATTCTTGCTGCAAACGCAAGTGACCTTGCTGCAGGACAGGCGAAGGGGCTGGCGCAAGCGATGCTTGACCGGCTGGCGCTGGACGAAACGCGGCTGGCCAGCATTGCGCAGGCGGTGCGTGCGGTCGCCGATCTGCCCGATCCGGTCGGCGATGTGATCGATTCAGCAACGCGGCCCAATGGCCTGCGTCTCCAGCGCATCCGGGTGCCGATCGGCACCATCGGGATCATCTATGAAAGCCGCCCCAATGTCACCGCCGATGCCGCCGCGCTGTGCGTGCGCGCGGGCAATGCGGCGCTGCTGCGCGGGGGGAGCGAGGCGGTGCATTCAAACCGCGCGATCCACGCCGCACTGGTTGAAGGGCTGGTCGAAGGCGGCGTTCCGGCCGAAGCGGTGCAACTGATCCCGACGCAAGACCGTGCCGCCGTGGGCGCGATGCTGGCCGCGGCGGGCCTGATCGACATGATCGTGCCGCGCGGGGGCAAAAGCCTGGTGGCGCGGGTGCAGGCCGACGCGCGCGTCCCGGTGCTCGCGCATCTCGACGGCATCTGCCACACCTATATCCACGCCGCCGCTGACCCGGACATGGCGACCGCGCTCGCGCTCAATGCCAAATTGCGCCGCACCGGCATTTGCGGGGCGATGGAGACGTTGCTGATCGATTCGGCCTTTCCCCATGCCGCCGCGCTGGTCGCCGCGTTGATCGAGGCGGGCTGCGAAGTGCGCGGTGATGACCGCATCCGCGCGCTCGACAGCCGCGTGATCCCGGCGAGCGCGAATGATTGGGACACCGAATATCTCGACGCGATCCTGTCAGTTGCGATGGTCGATGGGCTGGACGCGGCGCTAGCGCACATCGCGCGCCATTCTTCGGGCCATACCGATGTGATTGTGACCGCGGATGATGCCGCCGCCGAACGCTTCCTTGCCGAAGTCGACAGCGCGATCGTGATGCACAACGCCTCATCCCAATTCGCCGATGGGGGCGAATTTGGCCTCGGCGCAGAGATCGGCATTGCTACCGGGCGGCTGCACGCGCGCGGGCCGGTCGCGCTCGAAGGGCTGACGACCTATAAATGGCAGGTGCGCGGGCAAGGCCAGGCGCGGCCGTGAATTTCAGGCCGTAACCCACTTGCACGCGCGCTCCCGATTGACCGGACTGCTGGGCGGCAGCTTCAACCCCGCGCATGGCGGGCATCGCCGGATCAGCCTGTTCGCGGCTGAGGCGCTGGGGCTGGACGCGGTGTGGTGGCTGGTGTCCCCCGGCAATCCGTTGAAGCCGAAAGCGGGCATGGCCCCGCTTGCCGCGCGGCTGCGATCAGCCAACCAGC
>JAHJSJ010000305.1 GCA_018830415.1 Alphaproteobacteria bacterium
GCGTGGTGGCGACAACATCGGTAAAGGTTCCGCCCCGATCAACGGCAAAGCGCCACGCTGGAGTGTTTGTGACATTCATGCGGTGCTGTGTCGTCCAGCGCTGGCTACAAAGCAACAGGGGTGAATGAATGTGTGGCTGAGGTTCCGCCACTCAGCCAGTGCGGCTGAGCGGGCTGGCTGATTTTCTGGGTCTGGGCACCGAACGCGGTTGGTTGGTATCTGCAGCCCGCGCGCCAATTGCTGACGTGTAATTCCAAAGCTCGATGAGCTTGTTTCACCGGGCTTTGGTTAAGCCCGTGCGGCACCTGGGCATTTCCGGCGCGTGATGCGTTAGCACCTTAGCGCGCTGGTATAAACGCTTGTTGGCGCTTCGTTTTCACGAATTTATGAGCATGGCAACTCATGTATTTGCGCCGGCGTTGTCCGTTTGCATAATCGTAGTTATAACGCCTGCGTCTCGAGCGATATCGTGATGGAAGCACCGGGGGGTAGCATAAGTGCAAGCGGTTTCCTTGAAGTCAAAACTGCAAGCGTTCTTGACTGTCGCTATCGGCGTAGCACTCGCCGGTTTTGCACTCCGCGGTTTCCTGATCCCCAACAGGTTCTTTGACGGCGGTGTGACCGGCGTCAGCCTTCTGGTGCACGAGTTCACACATATAAACATCGCTTATGTGATCGTGGCATTCAACATCCCGTTTATTTTTGCTGCAGCCAAGCTGGTCGGTCACGCCTTTGCTTTAAGAATGCTTTGGACAGTAATGGGATTCGGTGCCTGCCTTTTGCTTGTTCCTTATCCCGTAATCACTTCTGATTTGTTGTTAGTAGCCATCTTTGGCGGCGTGTTCCTTGGACTGGGCTTCGGTTTGGCGATGCGTGGCGGCGCTGCTCTCGATGGCATTGAAGTGTTGGCTTTATATACCGAACGCAAGCTTGCTTTCACAACCAGCGAAGTCATTCTCGGCCTCAACATCCTGATCTTCGCTGTCGCGGCAATCGGAATTGGCATGGAGACCGCACTTTACTCCACGCTGACCTACTATGCGGCATCGCGAACGGCTGCCTATGTTGTCGATGGGATCGAGGAATACACGAGCATGACAATCGTTTCCGGCCGCAGCGAGGAGATCAAGGAAGCCATCGTTCTCGAACTCAAGCGCGGCATCACGGTGTACAAAGGCGAGCGCGGCTTCTTGCCTGGCGCTTTCGACAAGAGTGAACCGGTCGATATCATTTCGACAGTTGTGACGCGGCTGGAGGTGCCGGCCGTGCGCAAAACAGTCAATCGCATTGATCCCAATGCCTTCATCGTTACATCCAGTGCGCGCGAAGCCATGGGCGGAATCCTCCGACGTCGGGTGCATCGTTGAGGAATTTAGCTTGTTGATCGCCCAGCTATCCGATCTTCATGTCACCCCGGCCGGTGATCCGATCAGTGGAGGCAACCGGGAGCGCCTTGAGAAGGTGCTGGATACGATACTCGGCTTTGGTCGCAAACCTGACCTGATAGTCGTCACCGGGGACATTGCGGAGCATGGCGATATAGAATCCTATCGCCTGTTCATAGATGTGATGGCCAAAGCGGCGCTGCCATGGACAGCCACGCTCGGCAACCATGACAGGAACGAGGCATTTTCTGCATCGCTCGCCGAAGCCCCCGATTGCGGGTTTCGCGCCGGGCGAGTGCACATATTCGAAGAATGGGCACTGGTTCTGGCCGATACGAGCGCTGAACCTCATCATGGTGGCTGGTTCGACGAAGGTCGCGCGGGACAATTGGCGCGGGACTTGGCCTCGACAGCCCACCTGTCGACCCTGCTTGCAATACACCATCCCCCGATAGCGATCGGACTGGACTGGATCGATCCTGACCCTGACTCTGACTGGATCAAGCGCCTTGGCGAATGTTTGGCCGGGCAGGCTCAAGTCAAATTGATTATCTGTGGGCATGTCCATGTTGCGGCATCGGGCAGCTTCAAAGAAATACCGGTCACCATCTGTCCGTCCATCGCTCAGCCCGGCTGGCCCGATCTGTCCCCGCTTGACCGAGAGCGCCCGGACGGACGCCCGCTTATCATCGAAGGTCCGCCTGCCTTCGCATTGCACCACAGCTACGCTGGAAGAGTAACCACTGTGTTTGGAACAGCGCGCACGGGCGAAGTCTTGTTCGCCTATGACGGCACACGCGGCTTGGGCATTGTCAAAGGGATGGTCGAGCCCGAGGTGAGCCGCTAGCCCGGCCGGATGAGCACCGCGAAGAATCCGTTCCGCTGCCTCTACTCTTCGCCGGACGTGATCCGCCTGGTTGTGACGATGACAAATCGACACCATCACATGCCGGGACCAAACACTTGGGGTCAGGACCTGTTGGCAGAGGGGTTGCCCGATGAGGATCGGGAGTCGCGCTCAGAAAGCAATGCTTGAAGGAAGCGACTGACTACCTGCGCGCGTTTGAATCGCTTCACGTCTGCCGCGAACTGATATAGACAGTCATTTGACTATTCCTTGTGGCGAAACTGGCTATGGAATTGGCGTCGCGACTGTTTGCTGAAAGATTTGGCTCTTCAGAAGGTCTTGTAGCCATGAACGACGGCGCGCTCCCATTCGTCGACATTCTGAAGCAGATTTGGTGCGGCCCGTTGGCTGACCGAATAAGGTGGACCGTTGAAGCAGTTGGCGGTGGTGCAAGCGGCGATGGCGGAAGGTCTGAAATTGTCTGATGGTGTGGCCACCTTAGCTGAAACTGGCAACGCGGCTGCACCGCAGGCCGAGCGGCGCCCGGTTTCAGTGTTGTTTGCAGACATGGCAGGCTTCACGGCCGCCATTGAGCGGCTTGGCGAAGAAAAGGCTCTGCCGTTTGTTCGCGCCATTCATGACATATTGACCGGGTCCGTCCGCGATCATGGCGGGTCAGTGCGCAGCTATGCCGGCGATGGCATCATGGCAGTCTTCGGCATTCCAGATTCGCAAGAGGATGACGCGCTGCACGCCTGCCGCGCCGCCTTCGCCATCCATGCTGCCTTTGCCAAGGCGGGGGATGATTTCGAGGCGCGCTATGGCGAGCGCCCGATGATACGCGCCGGAATCAGCAGCGGCATGGCGGTCATAGCTGCGGTTGAAGGGGACAATGCCGCCCTGACGGCGGTTGGCGATGTCGTAAACCTCGCATCGAGGCTGCAATCGCTCGCTCAGCCGGGCGGCTGTGTCATCTGCGAAACGACGCGGCGGCTCGTCGAGTGGCTTGTCGATATGAGCTTTGAAGGCGAGCACGAAATCAAGGGCCGCAGCAAGCCGCAGAAACTATGGCGGGTCATTGCCATTCGCGACGGCGCTAGCCGATTCGACGCCTCGCTGGGTCAGGGCCTGACGCCCTATATCGGTCGCCAGGCCGAATTGCTGACCCTGCGCGCCGCGCTGGCCGAAGTGCGGGACGGTGGCCGTGCGATCGATATCGTTGCCGAACCCGGGCTGGGTAAGACCCGCCTGGTGTTTGAATTTGTCAACGGGCTTGGCGACAGCGTCAATACCATACTGACTGGTCACTGCGCTGCCAATGGCGGACAAACGCCGTTCCTGCCTTTTCTTGAAGTGGTACGCGATGCCTTCAGGATTCGTCCTGAGGATGAACCGGGCGAAATCGGTCTGAAGATCAAGGCCGGCCTGATGGCATCGGAGCTGGACTCGCTCGAACACCGGGCCCTGCTGCTCAATTTGCTCGGTCTGGAAGCGCCCGATGCCTGGCTGGCCGGGCTCGATGGAGTGCTGATAGGCCTGCGCACGCGCGAACTATTGCTGACCCTGTTGAATTCGGCGTGTCGCGCAGGCCCGGTCGTGATGCTGATCGACGATGCGCACTGGATCGATAGCGCTTCCGAGGAACTGCTCAATACGCTGATCCAGGATGGCGTGCAGCCCAACCTGCTGATCCTGTTGATGCGCCGGCCAGACTATACGCCGCGCTGGGTCGGCAAACCCAAGGTTCTGACCCTGTCGCTCGAACCCCTTGGACCCGATGACATCAGGACGCTCGCCGAGACCCGGCTGGGCGTCAAATCGCTGCCGGACGATCTGGTTCAGGAAGTTACCGAACGGGCTGGTGGCAATCCGCTGTTCGGCGAAGAGATCCTGCGATTCCTGATCGACAAGGGCGCTTTGCGGGTCGAGGCGGGCAAGGCCGATTTCGCCTCGGTCACAGGGGAAAGCGAACTGCCGGTGACCATGCACGGCCTGTTGACGGCCCGCACCGACGCCTTGCTGCCCCAGGACCGGGCGATGCTTGAGGCGGCAGCAGTCATCGGGCGCAGGTTCGATCCGGGTCTGCTGGCGCTGGTAGTTGATTCGTCGGCCGATGTCGGCGCAGCGCTGTTGCGATTGCAGGAACAGCACCTGATTTATCGCGAGGCCAAGTCCTCCAGCTATGTTTTCCGGCACATCCTCCTGCGCGATTCGGTTTATCAGCGCCTGCTCAACGCCAAACAGACGGAGCTACACCTCAAAATCGCCGAGGCGCAGGAAAAGCGCAGCGAAGGCCGGCTCGCTGAAGTCGCCGACATGCTGGCCTACCACTACAGCCACACTGATCGTGTAGGGCCGACTTTCACCTTTCTCGTAATGGCCGGGAAACGAAGCCTTGGCGTGTTTTCGCTCGACGAAGCGGAACGCTATTTCAGTAATGCGCTGGAAATCTATGAGCGGGATCCAAGCTGTACTAGCGACGAGCGATTTGCCGGATTTGTCGCAACTTATGGCCTGTGCTGCAATATCTCACTGCGGCTGACGGCGATGATCGCGCTGGCGCAAAAGGCGCTGCCGATCCTGGCCCGGATTGGTGACAATCATCATCACGCTCTATTCCTGCACCATTATGCTCTCTGCCTGGTCTGGGCGGCGCGTTATCTCGATGCGCTGCGGGTGCGCAAAGAACTGTCGGCTATGGCCGCGCGCCTCGGCAACCCGTTAACCTCTGCCTATGCTCTGGTCGCCGAACTGACCGTTTCGACCTATTGCGCGCCAATTCCGAACGATGAGTATCGCACCAAATGTGCTGAGGCCGAAGCCGAGCTGGCCAAAATCGATGATGCCTATCTGACCAACCTGTATTTCTGCATCGATGCCTATGACGCAATGGCCCGCGGGCGGGTGGCCGAGGCGCTTGCAGCGGCAGAGCGTGCGATTGAATTCGGGTCATCGACCAACGATCCGCGCGGCCAGGGCTTTGGCCTGGCCATGAAGGCGTTGGTCGCTGTGACCTGCGATGACTACGAGCCAGCGCTCGATTGGACCGAACAGGCGATCAGCGTTTCGCGCGCCGAATTCGAGAAAACCATCGCTGAAACATCAAAGGTATCGGTGCTGGTGGCGCTCAATCGTCCGGGCGCGGGTGAGCGAATCCAGCGCTGGGTGACTGGCTGTGAAGAGCGCGATTGGGGGCTTTTCGCCCTTGGCCCCGAGTGCTGGCTGGCCGTTGCGATGGTCACCGCGGGACGGATCGATGAGGGTTTGCGTTCGATCGAGACGACGATCGCGCATCGCGAGGCGGAAGGCTTTATGGCAGCTGCCGATTGGTCGCGGCTTTATCTGTGCGAAATCTACCTCGCCATAATGTCCGGTGAGGGCGAAGCCTCGCTCAGCGTGCTGGTCAGGAATTTCCGGGCGTTGGCGAGAGTGCTGCTCTTTGGCGCCGGGCGGATCGAGGCATTGGTGGCGCAAGTTAAGACAAACCGGCAGTTTGATCCCGAAGGGCATTATATTGCGCGTGCCGAGATGATTTTGGGCCTGCTTTACAAGCGCAAGAAGCAGCGCGCGAAAGCGGCAATGCATCTGACCGAAGCGCGGCGCATCTTCCAGATGGGCGGCCCCTCGGCCATTCTGACGCGCATCGAAACTGCCCTTGCTGAGGTTTCGGCGGCGTAGCAACAGTCGGTCGCCGCCGGCGGCTAATTGGGAGCGAAACCCCGCCAAGGGCGTTTCTCAGCCTTCCAGCTTTGCCAGATACTCTATCGCATTGATGCTCGGCAGAAACGCGTAGGCCCCGCCGCGCGTTCTCACGAAGCGCGGAAAGCCGCGCAAGCGACAGTTTTTGCCGTCATGCAGGCGCAAATCGAAGACGCTCGTTTCCGTGGCGTTTGCACCGATCATCGGGTCGTTGAAGCGGGTAATGTCCGGGTTGTGGAGACCGAGGTTGATCCAGTCGCACATGACGGCTTCGAACTGAGCGCCGATGCTGGCGCCGATAAAGCTGCCGAGCAGCCCACGTTCTGCCTTATCGGGTTTGGCCGGGTCGAAATCCGGGCCATAGGGCATGCCGCGCCGCACCAATTGCCGCGCATAATTTGCGGCGCGCTGGACAATCTGCCCGTCACGCGGGCTGGCTCGCCGGATATGCGCCCCGGCCGGGCATGGGGAATCGCCATCATAGTCGAAATCATGAAGCTGTTCCGGCGTCGGATTGGGCAATGGTGCGTAAGGCCATTTGTCAACGGGCGTGCCATTGCGCCAGCGGCCGCAAATCTGGGCGGCGACGAATTCGCGAATGGCGCCGAACCGATCTTTCACATGGGGAATGTCTTTTTCACCGTCAGCTGGCAGCACTTGCCGATGCTGGTCCTTTTCCAGCTGCATCAGCAGCCCGGCGGCCTCATCAAGATAGGCCTCAAAGGCCTGGACATCCTGGGCGAGGATGCGAAACGAATTGAAAGTGCCATCCTTTCCTAATTCGTCATTCATCGGCACGCGGAAACGAACGCCTTCAAGCGGCGTCTCATAGCCCAGCAGAACGGTTCCATAGGGCGCGATCGGCTGCGTTGTCGGCGGGTCGGGATATTGAGGCACCTTGAAGCGCGGCTGCGTGATGCTGTCGGCATAGCCAAAGAACACCCGATTGTCGGGAGATCCGTCGTTGGCATAGGCAGGGCCGAGGACATTGACGTCGCTGCGCGCCCAACCGTCACGCTCGCCCAGAACGTTGAACGCCCGGGCGATATCGGCCTGCACCCGCCCCAGCCTCGCACGGTCTTTGGCATAGACGGTCGCGATGATGTGCAGGCGATTGGAGCCGTCGAAGGGAGCAGCCCAATTGACCGCTGCACTTTCGCCGAAATCGCCGATCTTCAACGAGCGTTTTGCCATGCCCTCGACGAACTCGGTCGGAAAGGATTCCAGCATCGCCGACGGCAGACCCAGCGCGCGCATGCCTTCGAAGGTGATGCCGATATTGAAGCAGATTTCAGGTCCCGGGTCGGCCCAGAGTGTCGCGCGGGTGATGGCCGGCACGCCGCTATCCTTGCCCGCCACCGAGCGAGCCAGAAAGCTGCGGGCGGCGGCGCGATCTTTCACTTCCAAGGCAATGTGCCGGACATATTGCAAGTCGCTGCGGTAGCCCTTGAGGATATTGCCCTGGATATTGCTGAGATCAAGGGTCTCGGATGTGGTTTCGTCGATCACCAGCCCTCTCCAAATTTGCTGCGGATCTGGGCCGCCGAAAAGCCGGGGTAGGAGCGGAAACCGCTGCCCAGCGATAAATTGGGATTTGCCTTCATCTGCAGCACCGCCGCCCGCGACAGCGAAGCTATTTCATGCGGCGGCCGGTCGGCCGGCACGCCCATGGCCTCGTCCTGAAGGGCGAAGAGATCGGTGGCAAAATCGGGCCACTGGAACAGATCCCGATCATGCACCCAATCGACAAAGGCTTCGACATGCTCCTTTGTCGGCACAACTGCGTCGCCGCCTTCGATGTGCACCAGAATGGCATCGAAGACGCTGCCGATCGAGACGATGAAGTCGCGGACATAACTGCTGAAATCCCCATCATAGGTGGAGATCATGCAGAGGTTGTTTTCAACGATAATGAAGCGCGCGAAATGGATGGTGCCGACATTGTCGAGCCCGGAATAGAGCGTATCGAGGTTCTGCCCCAGCGCCATGGCGATCGTGGCGCGCCCGACCGGCGTCTTGTCCTTCAGCGGCATGATGAGGTTCATCATGCGCTGCAGGTTCTCGCCCGGCTGCACCGCCATGCGCGGTCCGCCCGGCAGTTTCGGCTTTGGCTCCCGCCACCACCAAAATGGCACGACAACGTGCGTGCTGAGGAACTTGAACCAGCCCTGATCGGGCAGCCTGTCGACAAAGCGACCCAGCCAACCGCCATCATCTGCCATTATTTCAGCTCCTCGAAAATGGGCAAAGCGGGGCACCGCGACGCAGCCTCGACACTTCATAAGTGCCCCGGCGGACGTGCAGGACTGGATCGTCCGAAAGATCGATACCTTCCACCACCCGGCACGGATTGAAGCTCAGATGCTCATTGTTCAGCCATTGGTCTTCGGCAATTTTCTCGACCGACAGGGTGCCCATAAACACGCGCCGCCGATGGAACGACCAGGCCCTGGCGCAGTTGTTCAGATCGTCACCGGCTTCGCCGATAGCCATCATCAACGAAAATTTCGCCGGCCCGTTTTGCAACCGGCGGCCAAGCTCACCGCTTAAAAAGTCATCCTCGATCGGGTCAGAATCTTTTTTGTTCAGAACCCCGATCGTTGGTTCCCAACTGAAGCGGACCCAGCGCCGCGTACCATCATCTCCTGTCACGACAAAAGTGTGGACCGCATGATAGGGCTGGCGCGCAAAGCTGAACGGGACGCCGATCGCGAAATCCTGGAATACAGAGAGTTGGGCGAATTCATGCTTGTTGGCATATGTCGTGCCGCCAGGGATCGGACTGATGGTTTCTCCCGGATAGGGATTGCGCCTTGGCACCTGGAGCTTGAGCAACTGGGTGAATTTCTTCCACGGCGATTCGCGCTGATAGCGCTGCGGATAGACAGCCAAGGAAAAGGCCAGAGTGTCCTCTTTGGTCGGCGCGAAAAACTCGGGCAAATTCATGGTCAGCATATCGGCGGCGACTTCCTGACCCTTTCCATCCTTGCCCAAGTGGAAGCGGATCGCCATGCCGCGCAAATCCGACCAGCCATCGCGCTGGGTCGCGCTGCCCGAACCGTTCGAGAAGCGGATCGTGACGGGGACGGGATCTTTAGCCGATGTCCGCTGGAAATGGCCGGCCTTGCAGAATTGGCTGGCAACGTCCGAGGCGACGAAGCTGCCTGAGGCGCCAATGCCGATGGTGTGCACGGGGCGCTTCTTGTCTTCCTTTGCAGGTCCGTCCGGCCGCTTCAATGCGTCGACCAACTGTTCGTAAAAGTTCGACTCGTCGTTCACTTTACGCCCCCCCCACTATCAAGTGACGCATCGCCCCAATCAGCGCAACCCTGCCTCATTTTTTTACAGCTGAAACGCCGCAGGTTTTCTAAAGGCGGTAATGTTTTAGGGGCTGACATAGATAGGGTTATTTGGATTACTTGAACCACCAGCGCGCCAGTGTGCTCTGCATACGCCCGATGGGGCGGTAGTTGAATCGCCATTCGCACTCTTTGATGAACAGGTGGAAGTGCTGGTGCGGGATGCCGTTGTAGCCGCGCAAGCGGCGCTTGGCCTGGTTCCAGAAGTTCTCGATTCCGTTGATGTGGTTGCGCTGGTCGGCGAACAGCTTGGAGTGCCTGACCCCAGGGGGCGGGTGTTCCAGGCGCGAAAGACTGCGTTAAAATCCGCCAACCTTGCTCGTCGTCGCAGGCAGCAAGCAAGTCTCCCCAACTGCTGGCTGCATCGCAGAGGCCCCCCAGAGGCCCCAGAAGTCCAAGATTGGCATAATTGGCCGAGCGACTATCGGCAATTTCGAGCCTTAAGTCACTGTTGTCTGTGGTGGGCGCTGACGGGCTCGAACCGCCGACCCTCTCGGTGTAAACGAGATGCTCTACCAACTGAGCTAAGCGCCCCACGACGTGGTTGCGCTCTCTAACGCGCCGCGGCGCAAATGCAATTGCCTTGTGGCGCAGCGCGGCGGGGGTGGCTAGGGCAGCGGCATGAAACGCGCTCGAATTCTCGTTCTTGGCACCGGCGGCACGATTGCCGGCGCTGCGGTAAGCGCCACAAGCGCGGCCTATCAGCCCGGCGGGCTGTCGCTTGATGCAATGCTGGGAAATCTTGCCGGGCTGGATCTGGCAGCCGACCTGATCCCTCAGGAGGTTGCGCAGATCGGCTCGCAAGATATCGGCTGGCCGCAGTGGCAGGCGCTGCACGCGGCCTGTGCGGGCGCGCTGGTCGATCCGTCGGTGACCGGCGTGATCATCACCCACGGGACGGATACCGCTGAGGAGACCGCCTTCCTGCTCGACCTCACGCTGCCTGCGGGCAAGCCGATCGTGCTGGTCGGCGCGATGCGGCCCGCCGATGCGGTCGGGGCGGACGGGATGCGCAATTTCGCCAATGCGGTGCGGGTGGTGAGCGACCCGGCGGCGTGTGGCCGAGGCGTGTTGTTGGTTATGGGCGATGCGGTGCTGGCCGCGCGCGATGCCCGCAAGGCTGCGACGTCGAGCATCGATGCGTTCAAAAGCTTTCCGCGCGGGGCGATTGCGCGCGTTACCCCGGCGCGCCTCGACTGGTTCGGCCCGCCGCACCGGGTGGGATGGGCCGCGCGCTATCCTTGGCCCGCAGCCCTGCCGCGCGTCGCGATCCTGACCGCAGGCGCGGGGATGGACGAACAGCCGGTCGCAGCGCTGCTCGGCATCGGGTGCAAGGGCATGGTGCTCGCCGGAATGGGGCAGGGCAACGCCCCCGCCTGCGTGATCGCCGCATTGGCCGAAGCGGCGGCGTCAGGCGTGCCGGTGGTGCGCGCGACCCGCGTCGATGAAGGCATCGTCGATCGCAATGTCGAGGTGGACGACGACGCACTCGGCCTGGTGGCGGCGAGGGCGCTCGGCCCGGCCAAGGCACGGGTGCTGCTGATGGTGCTGATCGCCAACGGGATTACGGATGCAGGCGCGATACAGGCGGCGTTTGATGCGGGGTGAGGCAAGATGTGAGTCCCCGCGCAGGCGGGGATCTCATGCAGCCTTGCGCCAGGCCGAACGAGACCCCCGCCTGCGCGGGGGCTCACAGTCAAGTTTGCAATCAGACGGTGGCGGCTCTGCTACGATTTTGGCTGAAAACTGCCGTTCGGCAAACGAGCCCGGAACTGACATCACCGTCACCCCGCCCTTCGCCGGGATGACGATGGACGGCAAAATCCACCCACTTGCGGCCATACGAGTCGGGCGGGCCGATCGCCAAAATTGGTCGTGTGGCGGGGCCGGGCACAGCAACATCCCACCCGTCGCCCCGTGCATGACACGGGGCTTGGCTGTCTTGGACGCGGGCACAGAAACCGAAGAAACCTAACCCCGTGTCAAGCACGGGCGACGATGGAGGGCGGGGGAGACCCCTCACCCCCAGGGCGTGACCAGATATTTCTCGCCGGTTTTCATCTGGCGGTAATCGCAGATCGCGTCCTTCTCCAGCATTCCTTCGAGCGTCACCTTGGCCTTGTAATGCGAAGCAAAGGTGGTGGTGAGGTTGGCTTGCACCCGGCCGCGCATCCGCACCACGGTTTCCATGCCCACGCGCTGCAGGAACGGGGTCAGCAGCCAGCCCGCGATGCTCCATTGCAGCCCGTAGGACGGCGTCAGGATGGTCGGCGACAGGTCGAGCCGCCCGTACATGTACATCTTCTTGTCCTGGTTCGAACCATAGCGCGAAAACTCGCTCATCTGGGATGCCGCGACCTGTTCCATCGCCTTCAGCACGCCGTCAGACGCCTGCCCGCCGCCAATCGGATCAAAGCCGAGGAACGCGCCGGTTTCCTTGATCGCGGCGCGCAGGTCGGCCATGTAGGTCGGGGCTGACGAGTTCACCACATATTGCGCGCCCTGCGATTTCAGCAGCTCGGCCTGTTCGTCCTTGCGCACGATATTGACCAGCTTCATCCCGTCCTCGATGCAGATGCGGTTGAGCATCTGGCCAAGGTTCGATGCGGCGGCGAGATGGATGATCGCCGAATGGCCTTCCAGCTTCGCGGTTTCGACAAACGCCAGCGCGGTCATCGGGTTGACGAAGCTTGACGCGCCCGCTTCGCACGAATTGTCGCCTAGCGGCAGGCACATCATCGCATCGGCAATCGCATATTGGCTGAATGCGGTGCCCGGAACGCAGGCGACGCGCGTTCCCATCAGCGCCTTGGCCATGTCGGAATCACCGCAAGCAATCACCGTGCCCGCGCCTTCGTTGCCCGCAGGCAGACGCTGACCGTGGCGGCCTTTCTGGCCCGACAGGAACGGTTCGGGCATGGTCGCGACGACCTTGCCGGGGGAATATTCCGCCGTCTCGAAATCGGCCGCACTGGTCAGCAGCGCAAGATCAGACGGGTTGATCGGCGCGGCTTCCATCTTCACCAGCACCTGATTGCCGGTCGGCGCGGGGAAGGTGCCTTGCGCCACTTCGAGCGTCAGTTTGCCGTCGGCGGTGAGGGTGGTGAAAAGCTGTTTTCCGGTGGTGGTCATGATCGTTCCTCGATTTCGTCAGTGCATCGTCATTGCGAGGAGCCGTAGGCTCCGCGGCAATCCAGCAAGCGCGGGACTGGATTGCTTCGCTACGCTCGCAATGACGGCATGGCTAGGGTGACGTTGGGTAAACCGCCGCAACAAAATACAGCCCATGTGGCGGCGCGTTCAGGCCCAATGCGCCGCGATCCCGCGCGGCAAGGGCGGCGGCGAGGCGGGCTTCGTCCCATGTCCCGGTGCCCACCAGTTTGAGGCACCCGACCATGCTGCGCACCTGATGATGCAGGAACGAACGCGCGGCGGCGTGGATGTGCACGTCCTCGCCAACCCGCTCAACGTCGAGCCGGTCGAGCGTCTTGACCGGATCAGCCGCCTGACAATGGACCGATCGAAAGGTAGTGAAATCATGCCGCCCCACCAGCACCTGCGCGGCGGCATGCATCGCGTCTGCATCCAGCGGGGTCGCCACCTGCCACGCCCGATGGCGCTGCAAGGCGAGCGGCGCGCGGCGGTTGACGATGCGGTAGAGATAGCGCCTGCCTGTGCAGGAAAAGCGCGCGTGCCAATCGTCCGGCACAATCTCGCAAGCTGTGACCGCAATCGGATCAGGCCGCAGGTGGGCATTCAGCGCCCCCATCAGCCGGAACGCGGTGATGTCTTTTTCAAGGTCGACATGGGATCGCATTCCCAGCGCGTGCACCCCCGCATCGGTGCGCCCGGCGCTGTGAAGTGTTGCCTGTTCACCGGTGATGCGGGTGAGCGCGTCCTCGACCGCCTGCTGCACGCTCGGCCCGTTGGACTGACGTTGCAGCCCGTGGAACGGCGTGCCGTCAAATTCGAGGGTGAGCGCGAAGCGGATCATTCTCTGCGCTTTCCGTCACCCCGGCGCAGGCCGGGGCCCAGAGCGGCGGTGGCGTCGGTCTGGCTTCTGGACCCCGGCCTGCGTCGGGGTGACGGGTGAGGTGCATGGCTCACGAAAGCACTGTTCCCGCCGCGACCGCCCGCCCGCGCAGGAACTCGGCGCGGTCGAGCACCGGCTTGCCTGCGCGTTGCAGCCGCAGCGGGCGGATCGCGCCTTCCCCGCAGGCGATGGTGAAATCATCGTTCAGCACCGCGCCAGATCGCGCGCGCCTTGCGTCCCGCTCGAGATCCCCGCCTTCGCGGGGATTCGCTACGGCTTCGGCCAGCAGCAATTTCACCCGTTCTCCGGCTAACTCAAACCACGCGCCGGGGAACGGGGCAAGCCCGCGCACCTTGCGTTCGATCACTGCGGCAGGCTCGGCCCAGTCGATTTTCGCCTCGGCCTTGTCGATTTTCGGGGCGTAGATGGCGGCGCTGTCGTCCTGCGGTTCAGGGGCATAAGCGGCAAGATCGGCCAGCACCGCGACCATCGCATCGGCCCCCAAGGCGGCGAGTTCATCGGTCAGCTCGCCGGTGGTCTTGCGCGCCACGGGCACGCGCACCTTGTGCAGCATCGGCCCGGTATCCAGCCCGGCTTCCATCTGCATGATCGTAACGCCGGTCTCCGCATCGCCTGCCATTACCGCGCGGTGGATCGGCGCCGCCCCGCGCCAGCGGGGCAGCAGGCTGGCGTGGATGTTGAGGCAGCCATGCGCGGGGGCATCCAGCACCGCTTGCGGCAGAATCAACCCGTAAGCGGCAACCACCGCCACATCGGCGTTCAGCGCGGCAAACGCGGCCTGCTCCTCGGCGTGCTTCAGTGACACGGGCGATCGCACCATCAACCCCATGGCCTCAGCCGCGACCTGCACCGGCGATGCGCGCAGCTGCTTGCCCCGGCCCGCAGCGCGCGGCGGCTGGGTATAGACGCAGGCAATATCATGCCCCGCCGCGTTCAGGGCTTGCAGGGCCGGAACCGCGAAATCGGGTGTTCCCATGAAAATGATGCGCAACTCACAAACCCCGTTCAGGCTGAGCTTGTCGAAGCCCCGCACTTTCTTCTAGCCTGTCCCATAAAGAGCAGAACAGCCCTTCGACAAGCTCAGGGCGAGCGGGTAGAGGAAAATCATGGCCTCACAGGAAATCGAAGCTCTGAGTTCCGCGCTCGCCCGTCTGCCGGGTCTGGGGCCGCGTTCGGCGCGGCGGGCGGTGCTGTGGCTGGTCAAGCACCGCGAAACGGCGCTGCCCGCGCTGCTTGAGGCGTTGGCGGGGGTTGCGGAAACGCTGGTGGAATGCGCCACTTGCGGCAATGTCGATACCAGCGACCCCTGCGGCATCTGCACCGATCCGCGCCGCGATGCGCGCTCGCTCTGCGTGGTGGAGGAGGTGGCGGACGTCTGGGCGCTCGATCGTGCGCGGCTGTTTCCGGGGCGCTATCATGTGCTGGGCGGGCGGCTTTCGGCGCTTGACGGGATCGGGCCGGAGGATCTGGGCATCGCCAGCCTGCTCGCGCGGGTTGAGGGCGGCGGGGTGGACGAAGTGGTGCTCGCCATGAACGCCACCTTGGAAGGCCAGACCACCGCGCATTACATCGCCGAGCGGCTGGAGGCCTTCCCGCTGCGGGTGACGCAGCTGGCCCACGGATTGCCGGTGGGAGGCGAGCTCGATTACCTCGACGAGGGCACGCTGGCGCAGGCATTGCGCGCGCGGCGGCCGGTGGGATGAAGCGCCGCCGACCCGATCAGGGCGCAATTCCGTCGGCAAGAATGATGCGCGAATTGGCATTGTCCGTTCTGAGCGGCTTGATCGCCTGATATTCTTCCGAGTTCCAGAATTCGAGCAGCCGCGCATAATCAGGGAACTCGATCACCACGAGGCGACCCTCTAGGGGCCGACCTTCGGGTACCTCATTTTCACCGGCCCGCACAATGTATCTGCCGCCATATTCCGCGATCACGGGTGACACCGCTTCCATGTATGCCGGATATTCCTCCGGGTTGGTCACGAGGACTTCGGCGATCAGATAGGCGGGCGCTGAAACCTCTTCTTGCGGAACCTCTTGGATTTCGTGACTTTGCGAACAGCCAGCCATTCCCAACGAAGCGGCAAGAGCCAAAATGGCGAAACTGGTTTTGCTGATCACTATGTTATTCCCCTCGCCGACAAGCTTAACTTGAAAGCAATCCGCGACCAACATATTTAGAGAATATGGCCATACGCGAAATCCTTGAAGTGCCGGACCCCCGGCTGAAAATCATCTCGACCCCGGTTGAACCGCAAGAGTTCAACGCCGATCTGCGCACGCTCATCGAAGACATGTTCGAGACGATGTATGACGCCCCCGGCATCGGCCTCGCCGCAATCCAGGTCGGCGTGCCCAAGCGGGTGCTGGTGATCGATCTGCAACCCGATGACCCCGACGCGCCCCCGGTCGAATGCAGCCATGACGGGCATAGCCACACACACCCGGCGACCAAGCGTGAACCGCGGGTGTTCATCAACCCGGTGATCCTCGATCCGGCGGATGAACAGGCGACCTATCAGGAAGGCTGCCTGTCGGTGCCCGAAATCTATGCCGACGTCGATCGTCCGGCGACCTGCGGCGTGCGCTATCAGGATCTGGACGGCAATATCCACGAGGAAGCGCTCGACGGGTTGATGGCGACCTGTTTGCAGCACGAGATGGACCATCTCGAAGGCATCCTGTTCATCGACCACCTGTCGCGGCTGAAAAAGGCGATGGCGTTGAAGAAGCTCGAAAAGATTCGCCGGGCGGCGTAGTTTGTTTTGCGCTCGCCCCTCCGGGCGAGCGTCCTCGGGGCTATTCTTCCGCTTCGCTCCAGGCCCCTGCGGGCGGCCGGTCGGCCTTGCGGCGCAACGCGCCGATACCAGTCTTTTCCGTCACCCCGGCGAAGGCCGGGGCCCAGCTTTCTTGCGGAAATCCGGGTGTGCAGGCTATCGTTCCCCATACGTTCTGTGTAGGATCGCCCGATGGACCCATCGATTCTTCCGCTTCTCGCCCTGATTCTTGGTGCTGCAATCGGCGGAGCGCTCGGCTGGTTCTTCGCCGCGCGCCCGCTCGCTGACCTGCGCGCGCGGCTGGCCGAGACTGAGCGCGCCGCTGCCGAACATGCAGGCGAATTCAAGCGCGCCATTGCGGAACTGGGTGAAGCGCGGATCGAGGTCGCGGGGCTGAAAGAACGTGCCGGGCAGGCCGATGGTCTGGCGCAGCAACTCGATGCCGCCCGCGCCGAAAACGCGCAATTCCGCGCCGAACGTGCCGGTTTCGCCGAACAAAAGCGCTTGCTCGAAGAATCACGCGATAAATTGATGAAAGAATTTGAAAATACTGGCGCGGCTGTGCTTGGTAAGGCGCAAGAGGCATTCCTCAAGAGGGCAGAAGAACGCCTTGGTCATTCGGAAAAAGCCAGCGAGGAAAAGCTGAAGGCTTTGCTCGCTCCGGTCGGTGACCGGCTGGCGAGTTACGAAAAGCAGGTGGCCGAATTGGAGGCCAAGCGCACCGATGCCTTCGGGCAACTGACCGGCGTGATCCAGTCGATGCGCGAAGGGCAGGAAGAAATCCGCAAGGAAGCGCGGCGGCTCGGCAATTCGCTCACCAATGCGCCCAAGGCGCGCGGGCGCTGGGGGGAGCGGGCGTTGCAGAACGTGCTCGAACAATGCGGGTTGGCAGAGCATACCGATTTTCACCTCGAACAATCGATGGAGACCGATGAAGGCCGGCTGCGGCCCGATGCGATCGTCAATGTGCCGGGGCAAAAGAAGCTGGTGATCGACGCCAAGGTGTCCTTGAACGCCTATCAGGCGGCGTTTGAGGCGGATGATGATGGGGAGCGTAAGCGGCACCTTGATCTCCACGCCAAATCGATGCGCAACCATGTGCAGACGCTCGGCGGCAAAAGCTACCAGAGCCAGTTCGACGATGCGCCAGATTATGTGGTGATGTTTGTGCCGGGCGAACATTTCGTCGCCGCCGCGTTGGAACATGATCCCGAATTATGGGACTTCGCGTTCCGCAACAAGGTGCTGCTCGCCACCCCGACCAATCTTGTGGCGATTGCGCGCACGGTGGCGCAGGTCTGGCGGCAGGACAAGATGGCGAACGAGGCGGCGGAAATCGGGCGGATGGGCGCGGAATTGTATGATCGGCTCGCCACCGCTGCCGAACACCTCAAACGCGTCGGCGGCGGGCTGGAAAGCGCGGTCAGCAACTATAACAAATTCGTCGGCAGCTTTGAACGCAATGTGCTGTCGTCCGGGCGGCGGCTCGCGGAAAAGGGCGTCGAAATCGGCAAGCGCGAAATCGAGCCAGTGCCGCTGGTGGAAAGCGCCCCGCGCTACAACGCGGCGGACGGCGATGCGGTTGATGCGGAGTATCCGGCGTTGGAACCGCGCAAGGACGCAGCGGAGTAACTAGCCCTCCAGCCCCGCCAACACCTCGTAAGCCAGCACCGCGCCGGCGACGGCGGCGTTGAGCGAATCCGCCCGACCGCGCATCGGCATGGTCACGCGCAGGTCGCAGGCTGCTTCGTATTCCTGCGGCAGGCCTTGCGATTCATTGCCGACCAGGATGAAGCACGGTGCCTCATACGCCGCGCCGCGATAGGGCACCGCATCGCGCAGCGACGCGGCGAGCAGCTGGCCTGAACCCTCCCGCAGCCACGGCAAAAACTCATCCCATCGCGCCTGTGCCAGCGGCACGGTGAACACCGCGCCCATGCTCGCGCGCACGGCTTCGGCGCTGAAGGGATCGGCGCAATCGTCGATCAGGATCAGCCCGCCTGCGCCCACCGCATCGCCGGTGCGCAGCATCGTACCAAGGTTGCCGGGATCGCGCAAAGCCTGCGCAACCAGCCAGATCGGCGCGGCGCTGCGATCAAGCGCGGCGAGGCCCGTGTCCCATTCATCGAACACGCCCACCACGCTTTGCGCATTATCCTTGCCGGTAATCTTGGACAGAATATCGGGCGAGGTGGCAATCACCTCGCCGCCTGCCGCCACGACGTCAGCCTCCAGCCGCGCGAGCAGTTGATGCGCGGCGCGTCCTTCAGCCATCACCAGTGTTGCGGGTAAGCGGCCCGTGCTGCGCGCGTCTTCCAGCAGCCGCAACCCTTCGACCAGAAACTGGCCGCTGCGCTTGCGATGTTTCTTGTCGCGCAAAGACCGCAGATATTTGACGGTCGGATTGGAGAAGCCGGTGATGTGCTTGCGCATGGGCCTGAGCACTAATCCTCGCCGAAGCCGGAGGCGATCAACGCCGCGAGATCGGCCAGCACCGCATCGGCATTTTCGCCTTCAACCGCCACTTCGACGGTGTCACCCTTGGCTGCGCCCAACATCATTAGGCCGAGGATCGATCCACCCGCCGCGCTGTTGGGGGCTTTGCTGACGGTGACTTGCACCCCATCGGGCAAAGCCGCGACCGCGCCGACGAACTTCGCACTCGCGCGTGCGTGCAGCCCGCGGCGGTTGACAATGGTGATGGTCGTGCGAGCCTCCCCCACGGCGGCTAACCTTCAGGCCTTGGCCCGCGCGGGGGCCGTGTCATGGCCGAGCAATTCGCTGGCGATGGTGATGTAATTGCGCCCGGCGGTTTGCGCAGCGTGGACGGCGGCGGTGACATCCATCGCCTTGCGCGCACCTGCCAACCGGATCAGCATCGGCAGGTTGATCCCGGCAATCACCTCGATCTGCCCGGCCACCAGCAGCGAAATCGCGAGGTTGGACGGTGTGCCGCCGAACAGGTCGGTAAGGATAATGACGCCGCTGCCGCTATCGACGGCGGTGATAGCGTCTGCGATTTCGGTGCGGCGTTGTTCCATATCGTCATTGGGGCCGATGCAGACGGTTACGATCCCGTCCTGCGGACCGACGACGTGCTCCATTGCCTCGACAAATTGGTCCGCAAGGCGGCCGTGGGTTACCAGAATCAAACCGATCATGTGTGAAAAAGGGTCCGTTAACTGCCCGCCGGGGGCCAAGCCTTACGCGTTTCAACCGATCAGGACAATGCCAGCTTTTCCGAGCGCCGCGATCACTTTCGATCCCGTTCAATCTCGTCCGCTGCACGCGAGCCCAGGTTACGATGGCGGACAGTGGGCGAAAATCCCGCCGCGCGCAAGCTTTCTGCCATGCGTTCGGCAGTATAGACCGAACGGTGTCTCCCCCCGGTACACCCGAACGCGACGTGGACATAGGGTTTGCCCTGCGCCTGATAGCGCGGCAGCAGCAGCAGTAACAGATCGCGGATGCGGGCGAATGCATCGGCAAAGGCCGGATCGGTCTCGATATGCGCGCCTACGGCGGCGTCCTGCCCGGTCAATTCGCGCAAA
>JAHJSJ010000306.1 GCA_018830415.1 Alphaproteobacteria bacterium
AAACTTCGATATAGGGCTGCACCACTGCGGCACGGCGTTCGCCAGCGCCATCATCACTGCCGCCAAAGGCCTGGCCCTGATCCTGCGCGACTGCCGGGCAGGCAACCGCCACAGCTGCGGCAGCAGCTATCAGTGCGGACCAAAGCGAGCGCCCACGCATCATCATTTCCCCTTGGCCCCGTAAGAGCC
Organism: Alphaproteobacteria bacterium; assembly: GCA_018830415.1. Lineage (GTDB taxonomy): Bacteria > Pseudomonadota > Alphaproteobacteria > Sphingomonadales > Sphingomonadaceae > Erythrobacter. The sequence goes on from JAHJSJ010000306.1 coordinate 190, forward strand.
AAAGCGCCGACCCGAAGGGCTGTAGCGCGCCGCGTTGAGCAGCAATTTGATGTCCCCGCAGGCCGACAGCAATTGCTGCGCATCTTCCAGTGCGGCGCGGCTCGTTTCATCGGCGCGCACCACCAGCAGCGCCTGCCCGACATGGGCGGCAAGTTCGGCGGCCGCCGACGCGGCGAGCGCGGGCGGGGTATCGAAAATCACGATCCGTTCAGGCGCACCCTGCGTAAGCCGGTCGAGCACTTCGCCGGTGCGCGCGCTCGCGAGATATTCGGCGTCGAGCGATGTCGCGGTGCCCGCAGGCAGCACGAACAGACCGTCAATATCGGTCGCAATCACCAGCTTTTCGGGCAGGATTGCAGGATCGGAAAGCGCATCCATCAAGCCGCGTTCGGCTTCGATCCCGAGCCGCTTTGCCACCGATGGCTTGACCACATCGGCATCGACCAGCAGCACTTCCAGCCCGCGTTCGGCCGCCAGCGCAATCGCAAGGTTGGTGGCGCAATAGGTCTTGCCCTCCCCCTGATGCGGCGAACATACCAATATCCGGCGCGCCAGCGGGGTATCGCCCGCGCGCGCATCGGCGAGCAGATCGCGTTTGACGATGCGGAATTCTTCGAGCAACGCGGTGACCGGGTCTTCAGGCACGATCAGGCCTTCGTCACGCAGGTGATCGCGGTCGATCGATACAACCGGGCCGCCAAACGCCACGGCACGCAGCGCGGCTGGAGTGGGGGCGGGAACAGGCGTGGCGGGTTGCGGCTGAGCGGCAGGCGCAGCGACTGGCGCTGCATTTTGCTGCGGCGGTTGCGGCGTGGGCGCGGGCGCGGGCGCGCGGCGTTGTGGTTCGGGAACCGGCGGCACCGGCGGCACGCGCACCGGGCCACGCCCGAACGCGGCATCAGCCCGTTCAAACAGCGACGCAGGCGTTGCGCCTTCGCGGTTGATCTTGCCTTGTTCGGTCATCGAATTGCCCCCACCCTCACGCAATCGTTCCGACAGCGATGATCTCAATGGCGACAAGCACTACGAACATCGCCACCAGCCCGGTGCAGGCCCCGGCAAACTGCTTCAGCCGCTTGCGTTCAATCACCCGCGCGTCATCGGATACCGTCAGCGAAATCGAACCGATCACCGGCAGATCAAACGCGCGCTCCAGCTTTTGCGCAGTGGCAAAGCTCGATTTCACCTGGCTCAGCCCATAGGCCGCAGCCGCACCCGCGCCGAACCCGACAATCAGCACGCCAAACAGCAACAGCGGACGATTGGGCGCCGCCGGTTTCTGCGGCACGCCGGGCTGCTGGATCACATCGAAGCGGAACTGGCTGGCCTTGTCTTCAACCTGCCCGCGCGTGCGCAGCGCTTCGCGGTCTTGCAGCAGCTTTTCGTAATTCTGGCGCAGCACGTCGTAATCGCGGCTGATGCGGTTGGCTTCGGCGGCAACGGTCGGCTCGCTCGCCTGACTTGCCATCAATGCGGCAAAATTGCTCTGCAACGCGGCACGGCGGGCCTGCAATGCCTCGACCGAAGCCTGCCGTTCGCTGCGGATCGCGATCAGCGAGGAATGCGCCGGGTTGGGCGTGCCGCCCGCATCATCGCCAGCTGCGGCGGCCTGCTGCGTCAGGATCGCCACCTGACGCTTGGTGGAAATTACATCGGGGTGATTATCGGTCAGCCCGCGCGCGCGCAGCTCTGCCAGCTGGGTCTGCGCCTGCTGCAACGCGGCGCGCGGGCCGGTAGCATCGCGGCCGCCCGCCAAGGTGCGCGGGGTGGTGGCCAACTGGCTGGAAATCGCCGCCAGCGCGCTTTGCGCAGCGGCCAGATTGGCATCGACATCGCGCAATTCAGCGCGCGCTTGCTGCACCTTGCTCGACAGCGTCGCCGAACCGCCGATCAGGTCGGGATACTGCGCCTCAAACGCCAGGCGGCGCTGTTCGGCCTGCTCCAGCTCAAGCTTGCGTTCGTCCAGCTGCCGATCAAGATCGCCAATCGCGGTGCTGATCCCGGTGCGGTTGCCTATGACGTGTTCTTCACGCAGGATATCGAGCAGTTTCTGAACCACATCGCGCGCCAGCACGGCGTTTTCCGCGTCGGACAGGTCGCTCCGGCCGATTTGGGCGGTGATTTCGAACAGGTTATCCTGCTCGCTCGTCACCTTGACCTTCTTTTCCAGCTCGGCAATCGCGGTATCCAGCGCGCCGCGTTCGGTAATCCCTTCGCCAAGCCGGGTGGCAGTGATCACCTTTTCGAGGTTCTTGGCGCTCGAGAGCGTTTGCCGCACGCGCATGATCTCTTCCTTGCCGTCGCCAGCAATGCCGAGCTGTTTGGACAGCACATCCTGCACATCAACGTAAACGCGCGCCTTGGATTCGTACGAATTGGGGATCATCGCGATCACCAGCCAGCCCAGCAGGCACACGCCCCACGCAGTCGCAATCGCGATCCAGCGCCGGTGCCATACCGACCACAGCGCCGCGCGCAATTCGTCGAAGATTTCGCTCATGGGTGCAACGGCTCCGTCAGAACCGGCTTTCGGGGATGATGATCGTATCCCCCGGCATCAGCAGGACATTGGCCGATGCATCGCCGCGGCGGATCAGATCCGACAGGCGCAGACGATATTCGATCTGCTTGCCGCTGTCGCGATCAAGCCGGATCAGCTTGGCGCGGTTGCCAGCGGCAAATTCGTTCAACCCGCCCACCGCGATCATCGCGTCGAGCACGGTCATGTTGGCGCGGAACGGCAGCGAGGCCGGCTGCCCGGTCGCACCAATGATCCGCACCTGCTGGGTGAAGTTGCCTTCGGGCGTGTTGACGATCACCGAGACGATCGGCTGTTCGATATATTTCGCCAATTCGCCCGCGATATAATCCTGCAACTGGGTCGCGGTTTTGCCCACTGCCGGGATGTCCTGCACCAGCGGGATAGTCAGCCGCCCATCGGGACGCACGCGCACCTTGTCGGCGGAAAGTTCGGGATTGCGCCAGACGTGGATGGTGATTTCGTCGAGCGGGCCGATGGTGTATTCCTCGCTCGGCGCGATAGCGGTGCTCGAATAATTCGCAGGTGGCAGTTCCGGGCCCACAGCGGCGCAAGCAGACAGCGCCAGCGCGGACAGGCTCAGGGTCGCCAAACGGGGGAAAGACGGGAAAGTTTGCATTGACGCACAAGTCCTTGGCCAAAGGTCGCGAAGCCCATGTGCACGCCGCAGGAGCGACCTGCGACACATGATCCTGCGTTGGGGGTCTCTTGTGGCCGAAAATGGTGAATATAATGTTAGTTATAGGGCGCTAAATCCGCCCCATCCCGATCCGGGACAGCGGATTTGCGCAGGTTAACGCCGGGCGCCGCGCTTGCGCCTTACACCAGGATTTCCGCCGCCGGGCCGTGGCCCAGAAACGCGCTTGGCGAGGCGCTTGCCCCGTAAGCTCCGGCGCAGAACACCGCGATCAGATCACCGACTTCGGCGTGCGGCATCGCAGCCGCATCAGCGAGCCTGTCAAGCGGGGTGCAGAGGCACCCGACGATGTTGACTTCCTCTGTCGGCTCTGCGCCATAATGCGTTGCAATCGCGGAAGGATAATTGCGCCGCACCACCGTGCCAAAATTGCCCGACGCCGCCAATTGGTGATGCAGCCCGCCATCGGTGACAAGATAGGTCACGCCGTGGCTGACCTTGCGATCGATGATGCGGGTGAGATAGACGCCCGCCTCTCCCACCAGGTAGCGCCCCAGCTCGATACACAATTCGGTATCCTCCAGCGCGGGGGGAAGGTTCTCAACCCGCTCTGCCAGCGCCGCGCCGACCCGCGCCAGATCGACCGGCGTATCGCCGGGGAAATAGGGAATCCCCAGCCCTCCGCCCATGTTCAGCTTGGGCAGGCCATGGCCGATATCCTCCGCCAGTTTTGCAGCCAGTTCCAGCACGTTGCCCTGTGCTTCGATGATTGCGTCTGCGCTCAGCGCCTGACTGCCGGTGAAGATGTGCAGCCCGCGCCATTCGGCCCCTGCGGCGATGACATGGCGGGCCAGCGCGGGCACCTGATCGGCGTCCACCCCGAACGGTTTGGCCCCGCCGCCCATCTTCATGCCCGATCCCTTGAGTTCGAACGAGGGATTGAGCCGGATCGCGATGCGCGGCGCCTTGCCCAACCGCTCCCCGATGGCGAGCGCGCGCGCCGCCTCGCCCGCGCTTTCGCAATTGAGCGTCACGCCGCAGGCAATCGCCGCCTCCAGCTCGTCATCGCGCTTGCCCGGCCCGGCAAAGCTGATCCGCGCCGGATCGATCCCGACCGCGACGCACAGGCCGAGTTCTCCCGATGAGGCAATGTCGAACCCGTCGACCAGCGCCGCCATATGGCCGATCACCGCCAGATGCGGGTTGGCCTTGACCGCGTAATTGATCCCCACCCGCCTTGGCAGCGCCGCGCGCAATGCGGACACGCGGGCATCAAGGTGTTCGCGCGAGTAGACGAACAGCGGCGTGCGCCCCGCCTCTGCCACCAATTCGCTGACGCGCCGCCCGCCGATGGCGAGCTCTCCATCGATTGCGACATAACCGGCTGGGATCGGGCCGACGGGTTTCATGATAGCAATTCCTGTGTGATTTCAGTCTGCAAGGCGGTGCGGTCAATCTTGCCATTGGGGTTCAAAGGCATCGCATCGCGCCAGTGGATCATCTGCGGCTGCATGAAATTGGGCAATTCGCGCTTGAGCCGGATCGGCAGCTCCGCGCGCGCTTCATCCTCGCCCCCTGGGTTTCCGGCACCGCGCACCACCAGATGCACCGCCTGCCCCAACCGCGCATCCGCCACGCC
>JAHJSJ010000307.1 GCA_018830415.1 Alphaproteobacteria bacterium
GGGATCGACACCGTATGGCCACACCGCTTCGCAGGACACGGGCGCGAGGTGGTGCGCGAGGATTTTACAAGCGGCGCGGTCGATCTGGCAGCGGGCGACGAGATGGGGCGGTTCTATCTCGGCTCAACCGTGGTGCTATTGTTCGAACCCGGACGCGTAGCTTGGCTGGAAGGTCTGAAGCCAGGCGATCCGGTTCGGATGGGGCAGGCGATCGGGGACTGTCAGGAATTTAAACCAAAGTTCGATGAGCCTGACTCATCGCACTTTGGTTAAGCCCGTGCGGCACCTGAACATTTTCAGCGCGTGATGCGTCAGCATCTTAGCGCGCTGGTATTAGCGCGCCGCCGGACGGTTGAACATTTCGCCGCCATGGCCTTGATAAAGCGTTCAGCGAACGGCACGGCGAACTGGGCCTTGGCCATCGGCCACTCACGTGGCGGCATTCCCCACTCCATCTTGGATCGGTGCAAGATCAGATAGAACGGCTTGGTTGCAGCATCGTCACTGGGGAAGTGGCCTCCTGCGCTAACGGAACAGCCGACCGGCCACCGCGTCAAGCTTCGCCATGACTGCGGGATCGTGTTCGTCAGGCGCGGTAATGATCGCGTCGTCCAGAGCGGTGTCGATTGGGGAAGCCGCGCGCTTTTTCGGCAGGGTCGCGATGAAATTTTTCACCATCGCATGGGCAAGCGCGCCGTTCGCCTGCATTTGCGCAACAACCTGCGCTACATCAACAGCCTCTCCGTCTCGCCAGCAATCATAATCGGTGATCATGCCGACCAGAGCATAGGGCAGTTCCGCCTCCCGCGCGAGTTTGGCTTCGGGCATCGCGGTCATGCCGATTACGTCGGCACCCCATTGGCGGTACATCCGGCTTTCGGCGCGGGTGGAAAACTGCGGGCCTTCGATGGCGAGATAGGTCGCGCCGACCGCGACCTTGCCTTTGGCCTTGGCAACGGCCTTCGCCGCCATTTCTGACAGGTGCGGGCAGACCGGATCGGCCATCGACACGTGGGTAACGAACCCGCTGGTGTAAAAGGTGCTGGGGCGGTGCACCGTCCGGTCGATGAATTGTTCAACCACGGCGAAGCGCCCCGGCTCCAGTTCTTCGCGCAGGCTGCCAACTGCGGACACCGCCAGAATATCAGTGCAGCCCGCCCGCTTGAGCGCATCGATATTGGCGCGCGAATTGAGTTCGGTCGGGGAAATCGGGTGCCCGCGTCCGTGGCGGGGGAGAAAGCGCACCTTCACTTCGCCAATCCTGCCGCACAGGATCTCGTCCGAGGGTTCTCCCCACGGCGTATCAATCGCAATCCACTGCGCGTCCTCGATGCCGTCCATGGCATAGAGGCCCGATCCGCCGATGATCCCGATACACCATTCGCTGGCCATGCCTGCTGCCTGTCCTTTGCTAGACCTAGGGTGGGCTTAGGTCAGGTCGAAGCGGGTCGGCAAGGCCTTGCGGATCATCTTTTCCGCTGCGGCGTAAGGCCCGGCAATCGAAGGGCGCGCCTGCATCGCGGCAAAATGCGCGGCGAGCGCGGGCCACTTGTTCAGCGGCGTTTCCGCTACCAGTGAAACCTGCATCAGCACGGTCGCCACGGTAATGTCGGCAATCGACAGCGCGTTGCCCGCGAAAAATTCGCGACCACCCAGCCGCGCTTCAAACCCGTCGAAAATCGGCGGCAGTTGATTTGCCCAGGTATCGCGCGCCTTGTCGAGATCGGGCTCCTGCCCTTTGCTCACCGCGAAAAAGATCGGACGGAAGATGCCCATCCCGCCTGCCATTGCCAACGAGGTGTCGGCATATTCTTCGATGAACAATGCCTCGCCCAAAGCCATCGGAGCGTCCGGGTAAAGTGCGGGATCAGGATGCTTGCATTCGATCATCGCGCAGATCGCGCTGGAATCCGCGATCGTGCCCGCGACCCCTTCTTCGGCCACGGAACGATCCCGCAGCACCGGGATGCGCTTCATCGGCGAGATATCCATGAACCACTGCGGAGGGTCGAAAACGTTGACCGCCTCAACCTCGTAATCCACGCCCTTTTCAATGCAAACAGCCGCAACCTTGCGCACAAATGGTGAAACCGGGCTGCCATAGATGACCAGATCGGGACGGGAATCACTCATGAGGCTCTCCTTGTAAGGCATGTTTGCGGCCTTCCATAAGCCCCGCCCGCAATAGCGCAATCGCCAAGCGCCCGGCTTGGCCCAGCCGCCTAGGCCAATTGGCAAAGCAGCGATTGCATTTTGCAACGCAACGCACCACCTTGAGCCTGCGAAAAACGACTCCCTGACAGGACGAGAGAGGAACAATCATGGTCACCCAGTACAAGAACCTTATCGGCGGCAAGATGGTCGCCACCGAACAGATGCTCGATGTGGTCAACCCGGCCACCGAGCAAGTGATCGGACAGGTGCCGGCCTGCGGCAAGGATGAACTCGACCAGGCAGTCGCCGCAGCGCGCGCCGCGTTCAAGACGTGGAAGAACACGCCGATCGAAGAGCGCCGCGCCGCGATCATGGCGATTTCGGGCGCGATCAA
>JAHJSJ010000308.1 GCA_018830415.1 Alphaproteobacteria bacterium
ATCGTTCAGGCGCTACGCGCCGGTGTTGTTCCCAAATTGGGGCTTCGGCACATCCAGGTTGGACGAGCACGTGAGATCGAGGAACTCGTCAAGGACATGGACCGGATCGCCGATGGCGGTTCAGCCATTCGTTTCATCATCGGCGAGTATGGCTCCGGCAAGACTTTCTTCATGAACCTTATCCGGCTTGTGGCGCTCGAAAAGGGACTGGTCGTCATGTTTGCCGACCTAGCCCCGGATCGACGCATCCACGCGACCGGCGGGCAAGCACGGGGCCTCTACGCGGAGATGGCGCGAAATCTTGCGACCCGAACCAAGCCCGATGGCGGTGCATTGTCGAATGTTGTCGAGCGGTTTGTCAGCCAAGCCCACCACGACGCTGAGGCAAAAGAACAATCTACTGACGAAGTCATTCGCCAGCGCCTAGCCCATTTTGAGGAACTGACAGGAGGCTTCGATTTCGCGCAGGTGATCCGCCGGTATTGGGAGGGACACGAAACCGGCGATGAAGAGCTGAAATCAGCAGCGATCCGATGGCTACGCGGCGAATTTGCAACCAGGACCGATGCTCGCAAGGCTCTCGGTGTTCGCACCATCGTCGATGACGCAAGCGTGTACGATCACCTGAAGCTGATGTCGGCATTCGTCTGTGAAGCGGGCTACAAAGGCTTGCTCGTTGGACTCGATGAGATGGTCAACCTCTACAAACTGACTTCATCGCAAGCCCGCAACGCCAACTACGAGCAAATCCTGCGCATTCTGAACGACGTGCTACAAGGGAGCGCTGAGAACCTTGGATTTCTGATGGGTGGAACGCCGGAATTTCTCATGAATACACGGCGCGGTCTCTACAGCTATGAGGCTCTCCAATCTCGCCTAGCAGAGAACACCTTTGCGCGTGACGGGCTGGTCGATCTCTATGGGCCGGTCATTCGACTGGCCAGCCTTACGCCCGAAGATCTGTTCGTGCTCCTGGCGAACATTCGCGCCGTGATGCAGGGCGATGACGCAACCCTACCAGACACGGCCTTGGAAGCGTTCATGGCACACTGTTCGGACAGGATCGGGGAGGCCTATTTCAGAACCCCCCGAAACACGGTCACGGCTTTCGTAAATCTTCTGGCGGTCCTCGAACAAAACCCCGGCGTCGAATGGTCGGACCTCATCGAAGAACTCGATGTGGCGGAAGATTCCGGCGATGACATGACCGACGTGGATGAGAGCGTTGGCACTGTACCCGAGAGAGACGAGCTAGCCAGCTTCCGGCTGTGAGCACGGCGTTCGACAAACTGGCTCGACCGATCCAAAAATGGATTCGTCAGCAGGGCTGGAAGGAATTGCGCGATATTCAGGCGCGCGCAACGCACGTGCTTATGGACGGCAATCATGACCTGATTGTCGCCGCCAGCACCGCCGGAGGCAAGACTGAAGCCGCGTTTCTCCCGCTACTGTCCCAGGTGCTCGATGAACCCAGTGAGGACTCCGGATTCGATGTTCTGTATGTCGCGCCGCTGAAGGCGCTCATCACCGATCAGGCGCGCCGACTTGAAGACATTTGTCGCGATACAGACTTGCCTATCACGCCGTGGCATGGCGACGTTTCGTCGTCGAAAAAGACTAAGGCTGCCAGGCGACCGAGGGGCGTGCTGCTAATCACTCCGGAGTCCCTTGAAGCGCTATGCATTCGACGCGGATTGGAGATTCCGAGGCTGTTTGGCGCGACTCGCGCAGTCATTCTCGATGAGTTGCATTCGGTCCTCGACAGTGAGCGCGGCATCCAGATGCGTTCGCTTCTCACGCGCCTCGAAATTTCTCTCAAGAGACCAATTCGCCGGGTCGGTTTGTCGGCCACACTCGGAGATATGGAGCTGGCAAAGGCTTATCTTCGTCCTGACAGCCCTGGTGAAGTCGAACAGGTCATTGCCGAGGGCGGATCAGCCGAGTTGCAGCTTCAACTCCGTGGCTACATTTCTGGCGACAAGGACGATGAAGGCCCTTCAGCGACGGATGCCATTGCGCAGCATCTATTCGAACACCTGAGAGGCAGCGACAACCTTGTCTTTGGCGGCGCGCGTCAGGCAGTTGAAATCTACTCAGATCGATTGCGCGCACTTTGCGAAAAGGAACACCTGCCGCAGGAGTTTTACCCTCACCACGCCAGTCTATCGCGCGAGCATCGAGACTTCGTCGAACTTCGCCTGAAAGATGGTACTGCGCCGACGACTGCCATCTGCACTTCCACGCTGGAATTGGGAATTGATATTGGCGATGTAACTTGTGTCGGCCAGATTGGCGCACCGTTCAGCGTCGCATCGCTCAGGCAAAGGCTTGGCCGATCAGGGCGGCGACCGGGCAAGCCAGCCATCCTTCGACAATACGCAGTCGAGGCGAAGCTTACGCCGACGAGCAATTTCTCGGACCGTCTTCGCCTAGGCATGGTGCGGGCCATTGCGATGATCGAATTGCTTTTGGAAGGCTGGTGCGAACCACCGCAACGCGAGGCCCTGCACCTTTCGACCCTCGTTCACCAAATCCTATCGGTGATCGCCGAGCGAGGCGGAATACGTGCGCAGCCACTCTACGAGATTCTCTGCCAGATCGGGCCATTCCGCCAGGTCGATCCTCAACTGTTCCTAAATGTCTTGCGAGCACTCGGGCAACCCGAGGTCGCGCTCATTGAGCAAGCCAGCGATGGCCTTCTGTTGCTCGGTGCCAACGGCGAGAAGCTGGTCGAGCACTATAGCTTCTACGCCGTATTTCAGACACCCGAGGAATACCGGCTGATTTCTGGCGGTAAGGAGCTTGGGACGCTCCCCATAGACAACATGATTGCGCCGGGAATGCTTCTCATTTTTTCGGGCAGGCGCTGGCTGGTACAGGAAGTTCACGACCGGGACCGTGTCATTATGGTTGCACCGTCGAAAGCCGGAGTGCCGCCCATCTTTGGGGGCGATCCCGGCAACATCCACGACCGCGTGATCGAGCGAATGTTCGATGTTCTGGAGGGACAGAAGCGCCCGATCTATCTTGATGCAACAGCGCTGGAGCTTCTCGACGAGGCGCGCAGCCACTACGGCCAGCTGCAATTTAACCCCGGAAGGATTGAGCAACTCAGCGACAAAGCTGCTGTCATAGCGACGAAAACGGGTTCCGTTCGGACAGCGACCCTAGCACTCGCCCTTCGCGCCAACGGCTTCACCGTGCAGACACACGATGGGTTTCTCGAGGTGTTCGGAAAGGACGAAAGCCCGGATTTAATTGACGCACTTTCGGCCCTGGCAGATGGCAAGGAGGTGGACCTATTTGCGCATTCGCCGAACTTGTTGTTCGAGAAATTCCATCCTCACTTGACGGAGGAATTGCTGCAGAAAGATGCACTGTCCGCTCACCTAGACGCTAGCGGATTGGCTGACTTGACCCGCTCAATTTTAGGACTGGATTAGCGCACCAATTGTCTTTCGGATCGTGCTGCTATCCGTCATTCGGTTGCTCAGCATCGAAAGCCCGCTTCCCTTTCCGCCGGAAGAGCACCAGCGCCTGCGCTCCGTCCGGCCCGCGCAGCTTGGCGGCGACGGTGAGAAACGCGCCGTAAAGCGCCGCACGATCATCGTCTGTCAGCTCGACCAGATCGGCCTTTGCTACAAGGCCGCCGAGCTCGATCAGTTGCCGGGTCCGCTCGCGTCGTTTTACCTGCCATTCGCGCATGTCGGTTGTAAGCGGTGTTCTCAGCCCACGTGAGCGTGTGGCAGGAGCTCGCCGATGCGCGATGCGGGGTGACCGTTTGCGAGGCTGGTGAGCGTCGCGGTCAGCCATGTGTGCGGGTTTATGCCGGTGAGCTTGCAGTTTTCGATGAGCGTGGCGATCACCGCCCAGTTGTCGCCGCCCTCGTCTGAGCCTGCGAACAGGGCGTTCTTGCGGTTGAGAGCCAGCGGGCGGATGGCGCGCTCGACGGCGTTGTTGTCGAGATCGATGCGACCATCGTCGAGGAAGTGCGTCAGGCCATCCCAGCGCGGGAGCGTGTAGCGGATCGCCTCGCCCAGACGGCTTTTGGCGCTGACCTGCCGACCGCGGGCTTCGAGGAACCTGTGCAGGTCGTCGACGATCAGGCGGCTGCGCTGGTCACGGACGTCGCGACGTTCGTCAGCGGGGAGACCGCGGATCTCGTCCTCAATCGCGTAGAGCGAGGCAATGCGGCGCAGCACTTCGGCGGCCACGGGCGAGCTCTCGGCCAGTTCGTAGAACTTGCGGCGCACGTGCGCCCAGCAGAACGCGAGGCGGATCTGCTGATGACGCCGGGCCAGCGCGGTGTAGGCACCATAGCCGTCGACCTGCAGGATGCCTGCAAAGCCCTGGAGATGCGCTTGCGCTCGCTCGGTCTTGCGATCGGCGGCATAGACATAGGCCACCATCGGCGGATCGCTGCCGCCCCAAGGTCGGTCATCGCGGGCATAGGCCCAGATCTGGCCGGTCTTCGTTCGCTTGCGCCCGGGATCAAGCACAGGCGCGGTGGTCTCGTCGGCGAACAATCGCTCGGATCGTCGCAATCGCTCGAGGATGTGATCGCGCAAGGGGCGCAGATACCAGGCTGCCCTGCCGACCCAGTCGGCAAGGGTGGAGCGATCAAGCTGGATGCCCTGCCGGGCATAGATCTGCGCCTGCCGGTAGAGCGGCAGGTGGTCGGCATACTTGGACACCAGAACCTGCGCGATCAGCGCCTCGGTGGGGATGCCACCTTCGACGATCCGGGATGGGGCCGGAGCCTGGACGACCGCGCTCTCGCACGAACGGCAGCCATAGCGCGGACGGCGGGTGACCAGCACGCGGAAGGTGGTGGGCACGACATCAAGGCGCTCGGCCACATCCTCGCCGATCTGGTGGAGTGCGCCGCCGCAGCAAGGACAACCCTTGTCCTCGACATCGATGATCTGCTCGATCCGCTCGAGATGGGCAGGCAGCGATCCGCGGTTGGTCTTGCGCGGGCGTTCGCCCTTGGGCTTTGGCGTTGCGGCATCACGGGCGGCGTGCACGCTGCCAAGCGCCGTCTCGATATCCTCTAGCCCGAGCTCGAACTGATCGGGGTCGAGCTGCTCGGACTTGCGGCCAAAGCGGTGCCGCTGGAACGCTTCAATGATCGCTTGCAGCCGCTCGATGCGAGCATCGGACTTGCTGTTGGCGTCGGTGAGATCAGCCAGTGTGCGGGCCTGCTCGAGGACGAGCGCGCGCAGCGCATCGACGTCATCGGGAAGGTCCGCTTCCATCAACATATGTAGGTTGAATCAGTCCACGCCTGCCTCGTCAAGCAGCAATCTGCGGTGCGATCGGACGGCGTCCACCGTGCACGCGGCGCCAGTCCAGACCCTCCAGTAAAGCGCCCAGTTGAGCGGCTGTCAGTCGCATCACGCCCTCCTGGATCCGCGGCCATCGGAAGGTGCCTTGCTCCAGCCTCTTGGCCATCAGGCACAGGCCTGTTCCGTCCCACCAGATCAGCTTGACCCGGTCGGCACGCCTGGCGCGGAACACATAGATCACGCCGGAATAGGGCTTGCCGCCATACTCGGCCGCCACCAGTGCCGCGAGCGAGTCCGCTCCCTTCCTAAAATCCACGGGCCGCGTCGCCACCATCACCTTCGCGCCGGGCGCCGGACCGATCATCGTTGCACCTGCAATGCCTTCAGAACGGCGGTCGCCAGGTCGACCTTTGCTGCGCGTCCAATCCGCACCACTGCGCCTGCTACCTCGACCTCGATAGCCACGTCTTCAGATAAGGGCTTGGGGCAGTCCGCAACCACGGGGATGAAAGCAGGTCCGGTCTCATGTTCAACTGGCCGGCTCGCTTCAAGCGCATACCGCAGCTCGCGCCGCCACGTGTAGAGCAGTGATGTCCGGATATCCTGCTCCCGGGCGAAGGCTGCGACGTTGCCGCACCGCTCCATCTGCGCGACCATCGCCAGCTTCTGCTCCAGCGTCCAGGTCCGCCGGCGGCCGGCCATAGCCCGCAGCACCTCGGCACGACCCGTAGGCTCCAGACCCACTCCAGACCTGGTGTCCAGTCCGCTCGTAAAGATGCCATGTTCCATGGCTCCA
>JAHJSJ010000309.1 GCA_018830415.1 Alphaproteobacteria bacterium
CGCGCGTCACCGAATTATGGATGCCGCCGCGCTGCCCGGTCAGCGGCGATCCGGGGACGTTCACGATCTTTTCCTGCGCGTGATACATGAACAAGGTGCCTTCCTTCATCCGCTGGGAGACGACCACGCGGGCCACCAGCGCTCCGTTGGAATTGAAGGTTTCCACCCAGTCATTATCGACCAGCTCGGCCTTGGCCGCATCAACCTCGCTCATCCACACGATCGGCCCGCCGCGTGACAGCGTCAGCATCAGCAGATTGTCGGTATAGGTCGAATGGATGCCCCATTTCTGGTGCGGAGTAATGAAGTTGAGGATCACGTGCGGCGCGCCCTTGGCTTCATCCAGCATCGGTTTCACCGCCTTGGTATCAATCGGCGGGCGATAGACGCAGAAGCCTTCGCCAAAGGCACGCATCCACTTGTGATCCTGATACAACTGCTGGCGCCCGGTCAGCGTGCGCCAAGGGATCAACTCGTGGACGTTGGTATAGCCCGCGTTGTAGCAGACGTGCTCGCTTTCGATGCCCGACCATGTGGGTGACGAGATGATCTTGCGCGGCTGCGCCTGAATGTCGCGGAAGCGGATTTTCTCGTCTTCCTTGGGCCGTGCCAGATGGGTGTGGTCGATCCCGGTTTTCTTGCCCAGATCGGCCCATGCCTTGACCGCAACCTCGCCATTGGTTTCAGGCGCAAGCATCAGGATCACCTCGGCCGCGTCAATCGCGCTTTCGATCTGCGGCTGGCCCTTGCCCACGCCATCATTCAGCACCGCTCCATTGAGCGCGCGCAGGTTGGCGACCTCGTGATCGGTGTTCCAGCCGATCCCCTTGCCGCCATTGCCAAGCTTTTCCATCAGCGGGCCAAGCGCGGTGAATTTCTGGTAGAGTTCGGCATAGTTGCGTTCGACCAAGGCAACGTTGGCCATGGTCACGCCGGGGATCGGTTCGGTTTCACCCTTGCCCCAATCGGCCACATCATAAGGCTGGGCGATTTCGTTGGGGCTGTCATGCTGGATCGGGGTCAGCACCAGATCCTGTTCCACCCCCAGCACTTCGGGCGCGATGTCGGAAAATGCCTTGGCGATGCCCTTGTAAATGTCCCAGTCGCTGCGCGATTCCCACACCGGATCGACCGCCGCCGACAGCGGGTGGATGAAGGGGTGCATGTCCGAGGTGTTGAGATCGTCCTTTTCATACCAGCTGGCAGTGGGCAGGACGATGTCCGAATAGACGCAGGTGGTCGACATGCGGAAATCGAGCGTCACCAGCAGGTCAAGCTTACCCTTGGGCGCATCATCGTGCCACTTGACCTCTTTGGGCTTCTGCGCGGCGGTTTCGCCCAGATCCTTGCCTTGCACGCCGTGAGCTGTGCCGAGCAGATGCTTGAGGAAATATTCGTGCCCCTTGCCCGATGATCCGAGCAGGTTCGACCGCCAGACGAACATGTTGCGCGGCCAGTTGGCCGGATCATCCGGGTCGAAGCACGACATTTCGAGTTCGCCTGATTTGAACGCATCGGCAACGTAATCCTTCGCCTCCTTGCCGCTCGCCTTGATCGCCTTGCCCACTTCGAGCGGATTGGTCTTCAATTGCGGCGCGGATGGCAGCCAGCCCATCCGTTCGGCCCGCGCGTTGTAATCGATCAGGCTGGCGTCCCAATCGCCATCGGGCGCGGTGGGCGAGAGGATTTCCTCCACCTCCAGCGTTTCATAGCGCCATTGATCGGTGTGGGCGTAGAAGAAGCTGGTCGAATTCATCTGCCGCGGCGGGCGGCTCCAGTCGAGCGCAAAGGCCAGCGGCAGCCACCCGGTTTGCGGGCGCAGTTTTTCCTGCCCCACGTAATGCGACCAGCCGCCGCCAGACTGGCCCACGCAGCCGCACATCACCAACAGGTTGATGATGCCGCGATAATTCATGTCCATGTGATACCAGTGGTTCAGCCCCGCCCCCAGGATCACCATCGATTTGCCACGGGTAATCTCGGCATTGCCGGCAAATTCGCGCGCCACGGTGATGATGTGATCGGCCGGAACCCCGCAGATCTTTTCCGCCCATGCCGGGGTGTAGGGCACCATATCACCGTAATCGCGCGCGACATGTTCGCCGCCAAGTCCGCGATCAAGCCCGTAATTGGCGCAGAACAGATCGAACACGGTGGCGACAAAGGCCTTGCCGTCCTTCAGCTGCAATTGCCGCACCGGCACCCGGCGATTGAGCACGCCGGGATGATCGGTGCCTTCGAAATGATCGTGTTCGCGGTTGCCGAAATAGGGGAAGGAAACCTCGATCACCTCGTCGTGATTGGCTTCGAGGATATTGGTCAGACGCAAAACGGTGTCGTTCCCGCGTCCGTCTTTCTCCTCAAGGTTCCACTTGCCCTCCTCGCCCCAGCGGAAGCCGGCCGAGCCATTGGGCGCGACCACTTCATCGCTGTTGTCGTCAATCGCGACGGTCTTCCAGTCGGGATTGTTTTCCTCGCTGAGGCCATCGAGGAAATCGGCGGCGCGCAGCAGGTTTTCCGGCACATAGGCACCGTCCTTTTCCACCAGCCGCACCAGCATCGGCATGTCCGAATATTTGCGGCAATAATCCTCGAAATATTCCGCCTGTCGGTCGAGATGATATTCGCGCAGGATCACATGGCCCATTGCCATCGCCAAAGCGGCGTCGGTGCCCTGTTTGGGGTTGAGCCACAGGTCAGCAAACTTGGTCGCTTCGGCATAGTCGGGGCTGACCACCGCGACCTTGGTGCCGCGATAGCGTGCCTCTGTCATGAAGTGGGCGTCGGGCGTGCGCGTTTGCGGCACGTTCGATCCCCACAGCATCAGGAATCCGGCATTATACCAGTCGGCGCTTTCGGGAACGTCGGTCTGTTCGCCCCAGGTCATCGGGCTGGCGGGCGGCAGATCGCAATACCAGTCGTAAAAGCTCATGCAGGTGCCGCCGAGCAGCGAGAGGTAGCGTGACCCTGCGGCATAGCTGACCATCGACATCGCCGGGATGGGGGAAAAGCCGATCACCCGGTCCGGCCCGTAAGTTTTCGCCGTGTAGGCATTGGCGGCGGCGATGATCTCGTTCACCTCATCCC
>JAHJSJ010000310.1 GCA_018830415.1 Alphaproteobacteria bacterium
AATATGGCCAACATCCTCGCCCGCACCGGCTCGATAGAGCGCAACACCACCGAAACCCGCATCGCGATCCACGTCGATCTTGATGGGACGGGCATCTATGATGTGTCCACGGGAATCGGCTTTCTCGATCATATGGTCGAACAGTTCAGCCGCCATTCGCTGATCGATGTGACGATGAAAGTCGAAGGCGATCTCCACGTCGATCAGCACCACACCACCGAGGATTCGGCGATTGCGCTGGGGCAGGCCATCGCGCAGGCGCTGGGCGACAAGGCCGGGATCGGGCGTTACGGCGCGGCCTATTCGCCGATGGACGAGACGCTGGCGCGCGTGGCGCTGGACATTTCCGGGCGCCCGTTTCTGGTGTGGAACGCGCGCTTCACCCAGGAAAAGCTGGGCGAGTGGGATACCGAACTGATCGAACACTGGTTCCATTCGGTATCGCAGGCGGCGGGGATCACGCTGCATATCGAACTGCTTTACGGCAGCAACAACCACCACATTTGCGAAAGCATCTACAAAGGCTTTGCCCGCGCGATGCGGCAGGCGGTGGAACGCGACCCGCGCAAGGGTGAGAGCGTGCCAAGCACCAAGGGGCAATTGGGTGGCTGAGGTTATCGCGCTGATTGATTACGGCGCGGGCAACCTCCATTCGGTTCACAATGCGCTGAAGGCGGCGGGAGCGGACGTCACCGTCACCGCCGATCCGTTCGTGGTGCGCGCGGCTGACCGGATCGTGCTGCCCGGCGTCGGCAGTTTCAAGGCCTGCGCCGAAGGGCTGCGCGCCATCCCGCACATGGTTGAGGCGATGACCGAGCGCGTCCATGTCGGCGGCGCGCCGTTCCTCGGCATTTGTGTCGGGATGCAATTGCTGGCCGATAGGGGCCTGGAACATGGCGAAAGCCCCGGCCTTGGCTGGATCGCGGGTGAGGTGCGGCTGATTGAGCCGACCGACGCGAGCATCAAGGTGCCGCACATGGGCTGGAACGACGTTGCGATCCTGCCCCATGCCAGAAATCACCCGGTGATTGCGGAGGGAGAAGCCTATTTCCTCCACTCCTACCACTTCGCTGCCGAAAATGGCGCGGATGTCGCGGCGATGACCGACCACGGCGAAGGGCTGGTGGCAGCGGTGGCGCGTGGTAATGTGCTGGGCGTGCAGTTTCACCCGGAAAAGAGCCAGAGCTACGGGCTGGCGGTGCTCCGGCGCTTTTTGGAGTGGTATCCATGAGGAGTTTGGCATGATCGTCTTCCCCGCCATCGACCTCAAAGGCGGTCAGGTCGTCCGTCTTGCCGAAGGGGACATGGATCGCGCGACGATCTACGGCGATGACCCGGCAGCCCAAGCGATGATCTTCGCCGATGCGGGCGCGCAGCACCTCCACGTTGTCGATCTCGACGGCAGTTTCGCAGGCGAAAGCCGGAACCGCGCGGCGGTCGAGGCGATTGTCGAAGCCTTCCCCGGCTATGTGCAACTGGGCGGCGGCATCCGCGATGCGGCGGCGGTCGAGGGCTGGTTCAACCTTGGCGTGGCGCGGGTGGTGATGGGTTCGGCCGCGCTGAAGAATCCCGAATTCGTCAAGGACATGGCCCGCGAATGGGAAGGCGGCATCGTCGTCGCGGTGGACGCGAAAGACGGCATGGTGGCGACAGAGGGCTGGGCCGAAGTGTCGGACGTTCCCGTGGTCGATCTCGCCCGCCGGTTCGAGGATGCGGGCGTTGCCAGCCTGCTGTTCACCGATATTGGCCGCGATGGCTTGCTCAAGGGCGTGAACATCGAAGCGACCGTCGATCTGGCGCGCCGCGTGGACATCCCGGTGATTGCGAGCGGCGGGGTGAAGGGGCTGGACGATATCCATGTCCTCTCGCTGCATGCCCATGAGGGGATCGAGGGGGTGATTACCGGGCGCGCGCTGTATGAAGGGCGGCTTGATCTGGCGGCTGCGATTGCGATGGGCGCGCGGGTCACATGACCGTTCGCATTCGTGTCATCCCCTGCCTCGATGTCGCCAATGGCCGCGTGGTCAAGGGGGTCAATTTCGTCGATCTGAAGGACGCGGGCGATCCGGTCGAACAGGCGCGCGCCTATGATGCGGCAGGCGCGGATGAGCTGTGCTTCTTGGACATCTCCGCCAGCCACGAAGGGCGCGGGACGTTGCTCGATATGGTGCGGCGCACGGCGGAGGTATGCTTCATGCCGCTCACTGTGGGCGGCGGGGTGCGCAGCGCCGATGATGCGCGCGCGCTGCTGCTGGCAGGGGCGGACAAGGTTGCGGTCAACTCTGCGGCGGTGACCCGGCCCGAACTGGTGGGCGAAATCGCCGCAAGGTTCGGTAGCCAATGCGTCGTCGCCAGCGTCGATGCCCGGCGCACGCCGCGCGGGAACTGGGAAATCTTCACTCACGGCGGGCGCAAGCCGACCGGGATCGACGCGGTCGAATATGCCATACAGGTGGCAAAATTGGGCGCGGGGGAATTGCTCGTCACGTCGATGGACGGGGATGGGACGAAAGCCGGCTATGACCTCGATTTGATCCGCACGATTGCCGATGCCGTCAGCGTGCCGGTAATCGCCAGCGGCGGTGTCGGAAGCCTCGATCACCTCGTTGAAGGCGTGACCAAGGGCCATGCCAGCGCGGTGCTCGCCGCCAGCATCTTCCACTTCGGCACCCACACCATCGCTGATGCGCACGCCGCGCTGCGGGCGGCAGGCTTGCCTGCGCGCGGTTGAAACTTGGTCATGGCGAGCGTAGCGAAGCAATCGAGAGCGGCTCGCAAGACGCTCTGGTTTGCCGCGTCGCCTGCGGCTCCTCGCAATGACGGGAATTGATACGTGCCAGATACTCTTTCCCGCCTCGAAGCCACCATCGCCCAGCGTCTTCTGGCCTCGCCCGAAGAAAGCTACGTTGCGCGGCTCCATGCCAAGGGCCTGCCCAAGATAGCGCAGAAACTGGGCGAGGAAGCGACCGAGGCGGTGATCGCCGCGCTCGCCGGGGACGAGGCGGAACTGGTGGGCGAGGCCGCCGACCTGCTGTTCCACCTGTTGGTGCTGCTCGCCCAAAAGGGCATTGCGCTGGAACAGGTTTTTGCCGAACTGGAACGGCGCGAAGGCACGTCCGGTCTCACCGAAAAAGCTGCACGGAGCGAATAATGCCGATCGACCCGACCTTGCCTTATGATGACAACAACATCTTCGCGAAGATCCTGCGCGGAGAAATCCCGTCGAAGAAGGTCTATGAAGATGACTGGGCCTTCGCCTTCGAGGACATCAACCCGCAGGCCGAAGTGCACACGCTGGTGGTGCCCAAGGGGCGCTATGTCAGCTGGGATGATTTTTCCGCCACCGCCCCGGACGCCGAAATCGCCGGGTTCATTCGCGCGGTCGGCGCAGTGGCCCGCGCCAAGGGGCTGGTGGAACCGGGCTACCGCCTGCTTGCCAATGTCGGCCTGCATGGCGGTCAGGAAGTGCCGCATCTGCATGTGCATATTTTTGGCGGGCAGCCATTGGGGCGTATGATTTGCAGCTAAGATGGCCCATCCGGGCCATCTTTTCCTCGCTCACGCGACCTGAAGGTCGCATCGCTGCGGGCGCGTGGTCACGTTTGCGGTCGCTTTGCGACCGATGATCGCGCGGCGGTGAATGCGGGTTAACCCCTATTCCGCCGCCATTCATCGACAAATCGCAACACCCGGCTTTGCAGCGATTCCCGGCTGCGCTAATGCGAGCCGCGATGATCTCTCCCACTCCCCCCGGCGGCATCCTTGATGGTGCGCGGCATCTTTATGCGGTGCGCGTCTATTATGAGGATACGGATCTTTCGGGGATCACCTACCACGCCAATTATCTGCGCTGGTTCGAACGGGCGCGCTCTGACCTGTTGCGCGTGCTGGAGATTGATCAGCGCGCCGCGATTGAAAGTGGGGAGGGCGCCTATGCCCTGTCCGAGGTCAACCTGAAATATCTGCGCCCCGCAAAGCTGGATG
>JAHJSJ010000311.1 GCA_018830415.1 Alphaproteobacteria bacterium
AGGATGGGCCGTCGCACGCAGGCTGTTGATCGGTGGGGCAATTGCATTGGGATTGATCGGGCTTTGGTGGGTGTTCCGGTCATAGCGTTCATGCCGCACCCGGTGCCTGCGGCATGCCCTTGAACAGGCAGGTCTAGTCATGGAACTCTATAGCGCGGATTGGCCGCTATTTGGTTGGGTTGCAGACGTCAGAGAAGCCCTGTTTGCGTGCCTTGAAGCCGGCCGTCCGGCGGTGCTTGGGACCATAGTTGCACTTGAAGGCGGAGCACCGCAACCGCTTGGAACGCAGATGGTGTTCGATGGAACGCGGGCGACCGGCTACTTTTCGGGAGGGTGCATCGAAGCCGATGTTGCCAACCATGCGCAACATGTCCTGGCAGACGGGCAGCCCCGATGCCTGACTTACGGCAAGGGAAGCCCGTGGATCGATATCCGGCTGACATGCGGCGGCAGCTTGTCGATCCTGCTTGAACGCATCGCACCTGACGACACAGCCGTTTGCCTGCTGCGCGAATGTTACCGGCAGCGCCGGGTCGCATACTGGTCCAGTACTGGCTCCCAGCGATTGGTGCGCTATCTCCGCCGCACGGACGAATCCCATGCGCCTGCCTATACAAAGACCTACCTGCCGCGCTGGCGCCTGATCGTGACGGGAGAAAATCCGATCGCTTTGGCGCTGGTCGCACTTGGATCACAGTGCGGCCTCGAAGCGATCCTGCTGCGACCGGCCGGAACGGTTTCGGCCATGCCAATCCCGGGCGCGCGCTACATTTCCGGCGATGTAATCGCAGCTCTTCAAGATCTTGCGCCCGACCGTTGGACCGCCATCGTCGCAGCTTCACACGATGATGATCTGGACGATGCCGTTCTGCAAGCCGGTCTGGCATCCGACGCATATTATGTTGGGGTACTGGGTTCCTTGCGCAGAGCCGCAGCGCGCCAATCGCGGATGGAGGCAGTCGGGATCACATCCGAACAATTCCGTCGTATCCATAGCCCGATCGGGCTTCCCGATTGTGGCCGGTCTGCATGGGAAGTGGGGGTATCGGTTATTGCCCAACTCCTTCAGTCCCGTAAGGCATTGCGTTCTTCGCCAGATTGAGCCGCTCCAGCGTTTCCGGTTCATCGATGTCCGCCAAAAGATCAGCGTCGGTCTCGATCAACTGACCGTTCCGGATGAGATCACGGGCGCCTTGGTCCCCGTTCAGACTGGCAAGACTTTTGAAGTGCTTTCGGCCAATCAACGCTGGGGGTTGCCCCACACCTTGTAGTGACGATGCAACACAGCCAACCACCGGATCGTAGGCTTTCAAAAGCCGATCAAGGTGACTTTCGGTTATTAACGGCATGTCTGCCAGTAGGACCAGAACGGCCACAGCATCGCCAGATGCGGCAATTCCCAGTTGTAGCGATAGCGACAAGCCAGCACTCGGGTCGTCATTTGCGATAATCTGGAACCCGGCAGTTTCAATGAAGCCTTTGAGTGGGGCGCTTGAGGCCGGCACGACCGCCAATTTGTTCGCGAACGTGAATTTGTCTGCCACCCGCAGAATGTGGCCCACTACGGGCTCTCCGTAGAGTTGTTCAAGCAATTTGGGACGTCCGAACCGGGTAGAACGACCCGCTGCTAATATCACAACGGCTACTTCCTGAGGTGAAATCATTGCATGCGCGCCTTATCCTTTACTGGATATCATGGTCTTTGCGGACGAAAGAGCAAGGTCATTTGTTATGTCGGGTGGGGTGACCTACAGATGGAATTATCCGTTCGTTCTATCTACCTAGAACAATCTGCCGGTGGTGGTACGACACGAATTTCCAGTGTCAATTTGCCGGCCAAAAAGAGCAAGGCGGCAAGGCACAGTCTTGATGAGCTAGGGCGACCGTTCGGCGTAAATTTCGCCAAGGTCTTCCTGCGGGGCGATCTCAGCGGCAAAATCAAAAAACCGTGTTCGACTAAATAGATGATCCGTAGCGCATGGGCGCTGATCACTCTGACCGCGTCTTCGGAACTCAAAATTGCCATTGGAGTGGATCCGTCGTTGCGTGTTTGAACTGTTGCCTCGATTAGAACGGATTTCGAGGTGGATGCCGCATCTTTGATCGCAGATCCCAGCTTCGCAGCTTCATTTACTGCCCTATTCATTTCCACTTTGCGTGTTTGGTCACCATCCGGTCGACCGATTCTGCCCTATGTCCGGGCTTACACATTCATCGATTGAGTAAAAGGGAGGAAGCTTCCTCCCTGCATGCAGCCCGCAAGCGCTCTGCACGTTACCCGCCTCTACGGGGACACCCCGCAACGCCCCGTAGATTCGGAGCGGGGCTGTTGATGCGCTCTTTTCCGCAGCCCCTTCGGCTCTGCTCCCGATGGCGCGGCGCTTTGACGAGAATGGCCCCGC
>JAHJSJ010000312.1 GCA_018830415.1 Alphaproteobacteria bacterium
AGGTCCGCGCCGTCCCCGACGACCCGATCATTGTCCGCCAGAACTGGCTGCGCGCCTATGACTTCGCCACCGACAAGGGCGCGCTCGCGCTCAACGACTATGCCCGGACCAACGATCCCTTCGCGCTGATCGGCAGGGAACAGGTCGGGGTGGACGTGACCAGCGTGATCCGCGCGTCGCCGACTAGCTTCCGCGTCGCCTGGGTCGAGCGCCGTTACCGCGACGGTAGCATAGCCGAAACGAGTCGCTGGACGGCGATCCTGACCATCGTCGTCCAGGTCCCCCGCACCCCCGATGCCCTGCGCAAGAACCCGCTCGGCATTTTCGTCAACGCCATCAACTGGTCGAAGGAACTCGGATCATGATCAGCACTTTTGCAGCAGCAAATCGCCGCATCGCCACCGCCTTGCTCGCAGCAAGCACAGCGCTTGCCTCGCCCGCGCAGGCCCAAAACCACCAGCCTGCCGCATCTGCGGCTACCAACGAGGCATCACCGGCGCTCAATTCCGAGCCGACGGTAGTGGCCATCCCCGTGCCGCTTCCGCTCCCCGGTCAACTCAAACAGTTACCGCAGCGCCCCCCTCCCCACGCTGCGGGCCGCTCCCGTCCGTCCCAGAGTCGCCCCACTCTTCAGGACAGGCTGGGAGCGGCAATGGAGGCTGCGCGGGTGCAGCCGGAGCGCACCGGGTTCATCAACGCGATCCAGGTCTTTCCCTACACCGAGGGCGCGCTCTACCAGGTCTATGCCAAACCCGGACAAGTGACCGACATCGCGCTGCAGGAAGGCGAGCAACTGGTCGGATCAGGGCCGGTCGCGTCGGGCGACACGGTGCGCTGGATGATCGGCGATACGGTCAGCGGCAGCGGACCGGCGTCGAGGGTCCACATTCTGGTCAAGCCCATCCGTCCGGACATTGCGACCAATCTTGTCATCAACACCAACCGCCGCACTTACCATCTCGAACTGCGAGCCACTCCGTCGGTCTATATGGCCTCGGTCTCGTGGACCTATCCGCAGGACGAGCTGATCGCGCTGCGCCAGGCCCGGACCGAATCAGAGCGTGCCGCGCCAGTTGCAGCGGGCGTGGATCTGTCGCTGCTCAATTTCCGCTACGCGATCGACGGTGACCGCCCCGATTGGCGCCCATTGCGCGCCTTCGATGACGGGGTGCGCGTGTTTATCGAGTTTCCCGAGAGCATAGCGCAGGGTGAGCTGCCGCCGCTGTTCGTGATCGGCGCCAAAGGCGAAGCCGAGCTGATCAACTATCGCGTTTCTGGTCGCTACATGATCGTCGACCGTCTGTTCGCGAAGGCCGAACTCCGGCTTGGCGGGCGCAAGGGGCAGCAGACTGTCCGGATTACCTCCAACCCGCGGGGGCGGGCATGACTGGTGAGGCACAAGACGAACACGCCGAAGCGCCGCCCGCCGATCCTGAAAACGCGGTCAAGCTGCGCGGCGATCCGCCGCGCGTCATGCGCCTGTCGCGAAAAGCCATTGGCATTACATCCGCCTGTGGCTTTGCTCTCGTCGGCGGCGCGCTGATCTATGCGCTCCAGCCTGCAGGCCGGAAGGGGGCTGAAGAACTCTACAATACCGATGGCGTGGCGGTGGCCGACAATCTATCGGGTGCGCCCAAGGACTACGGTCAGGTGCCCAAGCTCGGTCCGCCGCTCCCCGGCGATCTTGGCAAGCCGATCCTTGACGCGCAACGCCGCGGCGACGTGGCCGCTCTGCCGCCGATTGGCGCGCAGCCGCCTGCCGCTCCGGTCGACCCCGCAGTTGCTGCCGCCGATGCCGCCCGACAGCGCGCCGAACAGGAACGCGAAGCCGCGCGCGGCAGTCGCCTGTTCTTCGGCGGCGGATCACCGGGAAGTGGCAGTGCGGGCCTTGTTGGTCTACCGCCACCAGCCGAACCTCCGGCTGCAACACTTACGGCAGGACCGCAGTCTGTTACTGCCCGAAAGCAGGCCTTCCTTGAACACGCCAGTGACCGGCGCACCGTGTCGGGCGAGCGGCTGACCGGGCTGGCCTCTCCTTCAATCCTGCAAGCGGGATCGGTCATCCCCGCAGCACTGATCACCGGCATCCGTTCCGATCTGCCCGGACTTGTGACAGCGCAGGTCACCCAGAATGTCTATGACAGCCCGACCGGGCGCATCCTGCTCATCCCGCAAGGCTCGCGGCTGGTCGGCGACTATGACGCTGACGTCGCGTTCGGTCAGAGTCGGATCCTGCTCGCCTGGAACCGGTTGATCCTGCCCGACGGTCGCTCGATCGTGCTCGAACGCCAGCCCGCATCCGACCCGCGCGGCTATGCCGGCTTGCAGGACGGCACCGACTATCATTGGGGCGGCGTGCTCAAAGCGGCGCTGGTCTCAACGCTTCTAGGCGCGGGATCGGAGCTGGGTTCGGGTGACGATGGTAATCTTGCCCGCGCGTTGCGGCGAGGGACGCAGGACAGCATCAACCGCGCTGGTGAGCAGATTGTCAGCCGAGAGTTGAATGTCCGACCTTCGCTTACCATCCGGCCCGGCTTTCCAGTGCGGGTGCTGGTGACGCGCGACCTGGTGCTTGGAGGCGGGCAATGACGCGGCTGAAGCTGGCCGACTTGGCCGACGAGAAGCCGGTACGGCTGACGGTGGAGATTTCGGCACGGCTGCACCGAGAACTTCTGGCCTATGCCACAGTACTAAATGGGGGCGATGCCAAGGGTGCCCCAACACCTGAACGACTGATTCCGCCGATGATTGAGCGGTTCATCGCGACCGACCGAGACTATGGACGGCAACGCCGCCAAGTACGAGGAGTAGGGATCGAAAAGACCACATAGTTCATTGCATCGGCGTCTCGGATGCATCATCGGTTTCTAGGACATGAAGCGCCATGGAAAGATGAGCGGCAGGCAAATATAATTGCTCGGCGTCGAGCTGCTTAAGACAGCGCTCAAGCAACTGCCTTAACTCGCGGCGTGACATCCCCGAACCTGCCGACTTATCTTTTCGCTTCATAGCCGCCCTACCTCAGGCGCGCCCGCAGGTCTGCGTTGTATCTGATCCGAATCAGGATACCGCTCCGAGATCAATTCAAAGAATCTCTGAAGGGCCGGGTTGCCGTTATCGCGGCGCCAATAGAGCGAGAATTCAAGTCGCGCCGAACCGGGCAGATCGTGGATTTCACGAAACGTCAGTCCCGGCCATGCAATCCCTGCCGCAGCCTCGGTTGCGATTGAAATGAAACGATTGGCCACGACCATGCTTATCACGCTTTCCAAGCTAGTGTCTTGGCAGATGACATTGGGACGATAGCCTTGCTCGGTCAGGCGGGACGAAATCAGATTGCCGAGGATCGGCCCGATCCCACTGCTAGGCACGACGAACACCTCTCTTCGAAGGTCTTGCCAGTAGATTCGCTCCTGCTCAGCTAGCGCGCTGCCTGCAATACAGGCCACCAGCAGTCTTTCAGACCAAAGCGGACGACTACTCAATCCTGCTTCTTCGAGCCCGCTCGGGGCGATTGATACGTCGATGGTTTGGGACTGCAGGCCATGCAGAAGTTTGTCGGGGCTTGCCTCGACGCCATCGAACTGAACGTCGGGGAAGCGGTTCAAATAGTCCGAGATTGCCAGCTTGAGGTTGCCAGACATCAATGGCGAGCAAAAGCCGACTGCAATTCGTCCTTGCAGGCCATAGCTGACATTTCGTGCTGTGGTGGCAAGGTTATCGATGTCAGTCAAAATCCGCCTGGCGCGCTCGATGAAAACCCGGCCATTTTCGGTGGGCTCGGCGCCGCGGGTTGTTCGTTCGAAAAGCTTGACGCCCAGCCGGTCTTCCAGCTGCATAACCCGGCGGCTGAGCGTAGACTGCTTGACGTTCAGAGCCTGAGCTGCCCGCGCAAAACTGTGCGTGTCAGCCGCCAGTACTGCATAACGCAATTGCCGCAGCTCGATCGTCATCCGGATTGGCCGATTTCAGCGGTGGCTCTCATCGCGCGACTTGGTGTGTACTGGCTCAGAGCAAGCCCTAATACCATGATGGCCAAGCCAATCAGTCTGGGCGTCGTTACAGGGCGCGATACGGCGCCAAGTAAGCCAAAATGGTCGATCAGTGCCGATGTGAATATCTGTGCAGTCATCACGAAGAGAATAGCGTTGCCAATGCCGAACCGCGGGGCAAGCAGGGTGACGCTGATCACATAGCCCGCAACGATGGCCCCGCCCGCAAAATCGATGGGCCGGGCACGCAGGGCGAGGCGCAGGTCGGGCACCTGTCCAGTCGCGATCAGCCCGACCGTCAGCGCGACCATAAACCCCACGGCGAACAACAGAACCGGGGCGAGCAGCGGATCGCCAAGGGTGCGGCCAAGGCGGCCATTCAGGATCGCCATGAACGGGATCAGCGCTCCTGCCGCTGCCGCCCAGAGAGCATAACCAGCAAAGCGCAGCATTATTCTGGCACCTGCGTCGCCAGCATCGACGGCCGCTGCAAAAACTCACCGAACCAGGCTGCCAGTTCAGGACGGCCCGTCCGCCAATCGACGTGCTGAGCTGCCCGAAAATCGAGATAGGCCAAGGCACACGCGGTGGCGATATGGCCAATGTCGATGGATGCGGAATAACTTCCGATCTCGGTTTCGAGCGCATCGGCACTGCGGCGCATGGTTCGGCACCAGTGTTCGATCCAGTCCGGCGAGCGTTCGTTCTCGGGACGGCGGTTCACTTCCAGTGCCAACGACAGGCAGGTTTCCATGATCCCGTCGGCCAGCGCCTGGCGGCGCAAAACCTGCCAGCGCTCGTCACCGCCGAGCGGGATCAACAAGGTTCCCCCGCTCGCCTGGTCGAGATATTCGCAGATCACCGGGCTGTCATAGAGCGCACGGCCATCGCCGAGGATCAGGGCGGGAACCTTGCTCAGGGGGTTGGAGGTCACAAGCTCGGCCGGGGCATCGAACGGGCTGACATTGACCAGTTCGATTCCGTCGATGGCCTTTTCGGCAATCAGCACGCGGACCTTGCGCGCGAATGGTGAAGTTGGGGCATAAAAGAGTCGCATCGAATTCCTTTCAACTGGCGCGTGGGCAGCGTTCACCAGATCTCTCCGAAGGGACGTGCTTCAAGCTCGAATGACCATGTTGAACGTGGTTGATTGACCAGCATCAGGGCCATGCCTGCGATGTCGATCGGCTCGACGAAAAAGTCGCGCGGCCTGTCCTTGAACCGCTCAAGCATGAAAGGTTCGGCCACGATTCCGTCCACCACGATCAGCGAGACATGAATGCCTTTTGGACCGAACGCGCGGGCTAGCGACTCCGCCAGGCTACGCTGGGCGGCCTTGGCGGCGGCAAAGCCGACGGCCTTCGCCCCGCCGCGGCGGGAGGCGGTAGCTCCTATGAAAACGATGTTCCCGGCCCCGCGTTCAATCATCCCGGGCAAAACGACGCGCGCGGCATTGTAGGCCCCGAAGCAATTGACCCGCCAGCTCGCTTCGAAGTCCTGCGCCGATACTTCGAGCGCATCGCCCCACAGGCCCTTGCCGGCGTTGTAGACCAGCACTTCGACCGGACCTTCGTCCCGTTCGATCGCGGCCAGCGCGGTATTGAGCCCTTCCGCGTCGGCCACATCACAGACATACCCCTTGGCGTCGGCAAAATGGACCTCAAGCTCAGCCAGCGTGTCGGGCGATCGGGCGATCATCGCCACGCGGTATCCCGCCATCGCGAACTTGCCCACCAGAGCTGCGCCATTGCCGGGGCCAACCCCGATGACAACGCAAACCGACTTTCCTGAACCAGAGCTCATGGCACCCTCCAGTGCGGCGGAATGGTCCGCTCGAACCAGGATAGGTCTTCAATCCTTCTGGCCCAGGTGGCCAGGCGTTCGGGCACGACAGCGGCGGCAAAATGGCCCGGCTTCTGCGCGTCGATCCGCCCCAGCAAGGCGATAAATGGGTAGAGTGTGAAATCGGCAATTGTCGGAGTGGAGCCGATCGCAAAGGCCTCCTGCATGGCTTCTGCCAGCAGCCTGAGATCAATCGAAAGCTGCGCCCGCGCGGTTCCGATCGCTTCAAGGTCTGCCGCGCCCGCTTTCAGGAAAAGGGTTTGTTCCATGATCTGGCGGACTTGGGGGTAGACGTAGTTTGTTGCTGCTGCGGCAAAGCGCCGTCCATGCGCGCGCTGAATGATGTCAGCGGGCCACAGGGCGGCACCCGATGGCGCCCGCAGGTCTGCCAGATATTCGGCAATCGCGTCGGATTCGCTTAGCACCAGCGCGCCGTCCAACAGCACCGGCAGCTTCCCCTTTGGGTTGAGGGCGAGAAACTCCGGCGAGCGCAGATCGCCTGCATCCACCTGAAGCCGCACAGGCTCGTATGCGAAGCCGCCGTGTTCGAGCGCCAGCCATACCTTCCATGAGAAAGGCGAGCCAGACAGGTAATGAAACTTCATGGTCATAGTGGTGTCCCCCCTTACATCCAGCTGAGCAGATGCGCGGCGAAGACGACCTGGCAGATGAAGCCGACGAAGAACGCGATGGTGCGCAGCAGCGGTATGCCGAAGGTGTAGATCATTGCGTGCGCGACGCGGGCGGCAAAGAAGATCCCGGCTGCCGCGATGGTTGCGGGACTCGACAGGCCCAGCACATGCACGCCCAGCGCGAGCGGGGCGAAGACCACCAGATTTTCGATCGCGTTGCGGTGAGCATTGGACAGTCGGTAAGCCCAGTCGGCTTCGGGCCTTACATCGGGCTGCGGATTCTTGAGCGCGGCCCATGGCCCCATCTCGAGCAGCCGATTGGCGATGATTGGGATCCACAACACAGCCGTGAACAGAGCTGTAAGGGTAAGATAGTGCAATTCTGCCGTCATCGACGCCATGTTGTCCTCCTTCCGTCTGGCGAGCGCGGGATGCGCGGCCGAGGAAGCACAAGACATAATAGCATTGATCAGTCGTATCTATGATGGATGATAGCAAATATGTTGCAGAAACAACTGTTCTCCTGTATTTGTGATTGAAACGGCGAGCCTCAGGATGAGGGCACATGCGAAGAGCTCGCCGTTTCGGACAGCTATGCTGACCATTTGCGACCCGCGGGAATGCAACAGGGGCCGTACAAATCACCGCAGAACCTCGGCAAGTGCCGAGGCCTGACGATAGAATAGCAGGAAGAATGTTCGCCCCTATGTCCAGAACCGCTGAATTCATTGCAGATACGACTGAATTGCGCGTCGGCCCACGTTGGGCGCAGCCCCTGGTCCCGCAACCGTTCGAGGATGCGCTCACCAGCCTCAGGGTCGAAGGCAGCATACTGCTCCACGGCCACCATCGCCCGCCTTGGGCGGTCGATGTGCCGAGTGCTGACAACCTGCGCGAACTTATGAAGCTGCCGGGCAATGTCAGGGTGGTCCCGTTCCATCTTGTTCTCGAGGGAAACTTCGACCTCCATTTCGAGGACGAAGCCCCGCTTCGGCTCGAGCACGGCCAGATTGTTATGTGTACGGACGGAACGGCGCACCGCATGTCGCAGGGCAAGGGCGCGCGGGTGCGCGCCTTTGAAAACGTCCTGACGACCGGGCGCTGGCGCATGAGCAGCGAAGGGCGCTCGCCTGCCGGTAGCGAAACCGAGCTGGTCTGCGGCGGATTCTCGCTGCGCAGCGACAGCCTCAATCCCCTGATCGCGGCTCTGCCCCGGGTGCTCATTGTCGATACCCGCGCGCCGGGCGCGAACCCGATGCTCGCCCACATTGTTGCAATGATCGAGCTCGAGCTTGCCCGGAGCGAGCAGGACAGTTTCGCGGCTTCGCGGCTGATCGAGATCCTGTTTGCCGAAGCGCTCAAAGATCATGCCCGTTCGGCTGGCGTCGAACGTGCTGGGTGGTTCAAGGCCCTGCAGGATCCCAAAGTCGGCCGCGCGCTGGCGGTGATCCATCAGCAGATTGGCGAACCGCTGACCGTCGAAATGTTGGCACAAGCTGCGGCGATTTCCCCATCCCGCTTTGCGGCCCGCTTTCGTGAGACCATGGGTCAGAGTGTCATGGCCTATGTCTCCCAATGGCGGATGAACATTGCGTGCCGCAAGCTCGCCGAGACCCAGTTGGGCTTGTCCGAAATCGCCGCCCTGGTGGGCTACCAGGATACGGCCGCGTTCAGCCGCGCTTTCAAGGCGCTGGTTGGTCAAAGTCCGGCGCACTGGCGCAGCAGCAAGGCGCGATGACCAACAAGACCGGTTGCCGCAAAGCGCCTTTTCCCAGTCTCACGCACGCTGCCTTGAACATAGCTGATGAACGACACACTTGCTGCTCCAGAGCTATGAAAACAAGGGGAGCGATGGGTCAAATGCGACCCAGTCCGCCGCTCCAGTTGCGCCCGAGGGCTATTAGGGACAAAGCGGTCTGCACCCGAAGGACATAGGGTGAGGGGCTGACCGATATGAACGTCGCTGTGCGGCATTCAAGCCGGAACCAAGCCTTGCTTGCGGATCACATCAAGGAACACATCAGGTTCAGGGCGCACGCGGTAATTGTCGGTCTGGTGGGTCCAGATCACTTTGCCTGCCGCATCGGTGATGATGACTGTCGGCAGCACGGTCTCGCTGTCATAGCCCAGCATCTGCATTCCGAAGGGAAGCCCGTTATTTTGCGCGATGCCCAAGATACGCGCGGCCTTGCTGCCATTGTCAGTCAAAAAATCGAAGGGTACGTCGAACTTTTTGGCCAGCGCTTCGGTGTTCTTGTGCGGCTGCGGCGAGATCATTGCTACGCGCACGCCCATCGCATCGAGATCGCGATACCGAGCGACGAGTTCCTTTACCTGCGCCACACAAAGCGGACACCAATTGCCACGGAAGAAGACCAGAACCGAAGGCTTTTCCGCGAGTTGGGCCGACGTGACAGTTGCGCCAGTCGAACTCTTCAACGAAAACGCAGGCAGCGGCGCGCCGGTTTTGATCTTGGCGCTTGGTTGGCGTCCGCCATAGCTTGAATACCAATAGGCATAGGCGAGGAAGCCAAGCCAGCCCAACAGCGCCAAGCCGACGGGGAGCATCGGGCCGCCTAGCGTATAGCACCACCCGCTCAGGGCCACGCCAGCAAAGCCTGCAATGGACAACATTGGAAAACGCTCGCTTGTGCGCGCGACCGTGCGGAACATCATGATGTAGGATAACAGCATCATGAAAGGCGCGGCAGTTAGCAGCACGCCAACCCATCCCAGCACATAGTCACCATTTGCGATCATCCAGCCTGCGAAGCCGATGAGCGCCATGGCTGTCATCATGTAGCTCGTTACGAATATGGATTTGAGAAGGTTCATTTTTGACTCCTGATTTTGACGTTGGATGCATTGACCCTGCGGGGGGAAGAAGGGTCCGCCTAGACTTTGCGACCCGAGGGACCAAACCGGGGGGCAACCCGCAGGGCCAATGCAACTCGTTGAGCTGACCATCGCTTGCTCAGTCGGCCTTCGTCCACGCGTAGCCCGAAAACGCATCGTCTACCGGGGTTGCCAGCACATGATTGCTGTAGTTGCTGAAAATCTTGACGCCGATGGCGAGCAGGACAGCCAGCACCTGGCTTTCTGCAAACCCGGCGGCAAGGAAGCGCTCAACATCAGCCCGCTCGATCATGCCGCGATTGACCGTGAGCAGTCGCGTCAGCTCTTGCAAAGATGCGAGGCGTGAATCGCCAATCTGCCTTCCTTCGCGCAGAGCAGCCAGAGCATCGGCAGGCATCTTCTGCATTTGATCGGCCACCATACTGTGCGCCGCCATGCAGTAAGCACAGCTGTTCTCCCGGGCGATGGTAAGGAACACGACTTCCTGCTCAACCGGGCTGAAACCCGATGTGCTGCGAAACAGGTTATAGCCATAGCTGTAGGTTCGGAGCAGCGCCGGATAATTGGCCATGCCTCGATACATGTTCGGGACCATCCCGATTGCCCTCTGGGTTTCGTCCAAAATGGCGGCAGCTTCGGGAGAAGCTTGCTCGGTTGAAACTAATGGCATTCCTTGGGTCGGGGTGTGCATGGCGTTTGCCTCCTTAGGCGTTTCTCGATTATTGAATGGGTTCCAAATTCTTCCGACCACTGACTCAGCGGTCGATCGGGGCCTGCATGAGTGTTTCAATCGCACGGACGACCGCTTCGGGATGATCTTCCTGGATGAAGTGGCCAGAGTCCTCAACGGCTTGAATACGGTCAGGAGGTGTCTCCAAATCCCGTGCAAATTGCGGTGCAATAGTGCCGAATTCCAAAACCTTGTCTTGCGTACCCCAAAGAATGCGGGTCGGGCCTTTGAAATTTTTAAGCGCCGTCTGGTATCGTGGAAATTCGGCAATCAACGTGTTGAAATTACGGGCCATGTAGCGCATCGACCGGGTGGTGCCTTCATGGATAGGCCACCAATATTGGTTGATATCAGCCTTTGTTAGCCGTTCAGGATGAGCCGTGAATTGCCGGAAGAATTTACGGGTCAACTTTGGTCCCAGCAATTGCCCTTGCATCATGAAGCTCATCATTCCGCCCATGCTACCGGCCAACTGCTTCATTTCAGGCGGCGGATTGAATCCGCGTTGATAGGCAGTTGTGTTGAGGATGAGTAGACGATCAAACAATTGCGGATGCGCACTCAGCAGTTCCCACCCGACAATGCCGCCCATGTCATGCACAACGAAAGTCGCGTGAGAAACGTGAAGCCTATTGAATAGGAGATTCAGACGTTCAGCCTGCCGCGCGAAGGCCAGCTGAGCGGTGTCTGACGGTTTTGCGCTGGCGCCATACCCAATCAAGTCAGGCACGATCACGTGATAGCCTCGTTCACCCAACACCTTCGCGACATTGCGGTAGAGATACGATGAGGTGGGCAGACCGTGCAGAAGGACAATTGTCTGTCCACTCACGGGCCCAGCTTCAAAATAGGCCATGTCGAGCCCGTCCACGCTTTCATGGCGCAGCGTCTGTCGATAGGTCGCGACTTCGGTCGGAATTGTCGCACAGCCCGATAGCGCAAGAAATGTAATCAGCAGGCTGCACGGCGCGACACGCCTCAGGGCTATTCTGGCGAGCATTTTCAATCTCACAGGCTGCGGGCCAGGACGATGTCCATCCTTACAAATCCGGCGTCGCGGTCTTCGACCAGAGCAGCATAATCTGCGCTGCCGAATATGGCCTCGACCGCAGCCTCGTCTGGGAAGCTGACGACAAGGCATGCCTCGTAGGCGGCGCTGCCGACGATGGAGCGGTCCACCTTAACGCGCCGCAAGATTTCGCCGCCGCCTTCGACAAGCATCGGCACGGCCGCCTGCATATAGCGCTGCGCGGCGACCATATTGTCGGAATTGAATGTCGCTGTGACGATCAATGTTGCCGCTTCTGACACTGCTTTTCTCCTTTGAATGGACGGCGATTCAAGTACTGTCCCGCCAATTGCTATTGCCTTTTAGCGCGGTCTATTTATGAAGCTCAATCTTCAACTTTGACGCCCATAACTTCAAAAATGAGACAAGTATGGACTGGGACGACATCAAGCTCTTCCTCGCGCTGCTACGGGGCGGAAATGTTCGCAGTGCAGCGGCACGCCTCGGCGTCAGCCACTCGACCGTGGCGCGGCGGATTGACGCACTAGAATCACAGCTGCGCGTCCGGCTCTTTGAGCGCTTGCCGAGTGGCTATGTCTTGACACCCACAGGCGAAGACATGCTCAAGACCGCCGAGCGGGTTGAAGACGAACTCGGCGGGCTAGAACGCCGCATCGTTGGACAGGATAGCCGCCTCGAGGGGCCGATCCGGGTCTCGATGATCGATGCTTTCGCAACCCATTTGCTGATGCCGGACCTTGCTTCGTTCGCGGTGCTCTATCCCGATATCGAATTACAGATTCCGGTCAGCTACGAAACCGTCGACCTTGATCGCCGCGAAGCTGACGTTGCCGTGCGCTTTTCCAAAAGTCCGCCTGACCATCTGATTGGTCGCCGCCTGTCGGGTTGCGCGATGGCGCCCTATGCCGCCCATGATTATCTCGCCGACCGCGACGTCGACGATCCGGCAGGCGGCGTATGGATTGGCTTTACGTCCCAGGGACGATATCGAGACTGGGTAAAACAAAGCGCGTTTCCCAAATTCCCTGTGCGCGGTGAATTTGTCAGCCTGCTAACTCAAGTGGCAGCCTGCAAGTCAGGCATGGGCCTCGCCATGCTTCCGAGGTTCATTGGTGATGTCGAAACGGATCTTGTCCGCGTTGGCGCAAGCACGATCGATCCGCGTCTCGACGTCTGGATTCTCACGCACCGCGACGTCCGCAGCAGCGCGCGTATCCGGGCATTCTCCTCATTTTTGGGTGATGCGATCATCGCCAAGCGCAATCTGCTGGAGGGCATGTGACCTTCCAGTCACTCTTCTCAGCAATGACCCGTGGGCCGGTGTTGCGCACCGCGCTGAGTGTCTCTTTGCTGGTCGGGACGTGCCTCAACCTCATCAATCAAGGCGCGGCGGTGTGGCACGGCGCTGCGATAGATTGGCTGCGACTGGGGCTCAACTATCTGGTGCCATTTTGCGTCTCTGCCTTCAGCGGTGTGCGGGCCGCGCGCACCATGGCATCTGACATACCAGACCGGGAGACCACCTCATGACTTCTCTTTTTACGGCAGATGACGGCCAGCCGCGTTGCGGCTGGTGCGCGGCGACACCGGACTATGTGGCCTATCACGACCGGGAATGGGGTTTCCCGGTCGCTGATGGTCGCAGGCTGTTTGAGAAGATCAGTCTGGAGGCATTTCAGTCCGGGCTCAGTTGGCGCACGATCTTGGCCAAGCGCGAGCGTTTTCGGGCAACCTTTGCCGCCTTCAATTTCACCGCGATTGCCAGTTTTGGCGAGCGCGACATCAGCCGCTTGCTCGGCGATCCCGGCATCGTGCGGCATCGCGGCAAGATCGAGGCGACGATCAACAATGCCGCCCGCGCGGTGGACATGGTCGCGCAAGAAGGATCGCTCGCCGCGTTCTTCTGGCGCTACGAAGAGGCACGAGACCTGTCCAGAACGGCGCAAACTGTCTCCCCCACCGCACTGGCACTGGCGAAGGAGCTGAAGCGTCGCGGCTGGAAATTCGTGGGCCCGACGACCGTTTACGCCTTCATGCAGGCAATGGGTCTGGTCAACGATCATGCCGAGGGCTGCATCACCCGTGCAGCGGTCTCCGCAGCGCGCGCAGCCTTCGCTAAACCGTCATGACCCGCGAAGACTTCAACAGCTTTTGCGTCGCCCTGCCCACCACGACCCATGTCGTGCAATGGGGCGGTTCGGACGTGTGGAAAGTGGGCGGGAAGGTCTTTGCAATCTGCGGATGGATTGACGGCGAACTGCCTGGCATCACCTTCAAGACCTCACCAATCGGCTATGAAGTGCTGCGTGACATGCCTGGTCTCAGACCTGCGCCCTATCTTGCCTCGCGAGGCATGAAGTGGATCCAGCGTTACGCTCTGCCTGGTTTGAGCGACGACGAACTCAAGGAACATCTGGCACGCTCACACGAACTTGTGGTTGCCGGTCTGTCGCGCAAAGTCCGCGCGGAGCTGCAATTGCACTGAGCAAGCATGTGATGAGGGTTTCGGCCTCCTGAAGTTTCAGACCAGCGATCACGCCATCATTTCCGTGCCTACTTGCCGATGCTTGGGCCAGATCTGTCGCCTATCGCCTGAACTGCGCATCGAGCCAGACAAGAACCTGCTCCGCAGCTGCTTCCCACCGTGTGTCACACATAATGTCGTGAGCAGTCGGTACGGTGATATGGTCTCCGCCATAGGCCAAGGCGAGCCTTTCATTCTTATAGCGGGGGATCGACCAGTCATTTTCGCCCGAGATGACCAGCGTTGGAGTACCGAGCGGCCGTGGTTTGGGTGTGTCAAAATAGAAGGCGTCGTTTGCCGATCTACTTGACGTCAGTCCGGTGCAGCGCGCCTGCAGCGCCTTGCGTTCATGGGCAGGAAAATCCGGCGACACGAAGAAGCGCATGAATGCTGGCAAGGCGGCGTCCATCCGCCCACCCACCAGCGCGCGCCACATCGCCGCCGGATGCGACGCCATCATCCGCATAGCTGCCC
Organism: Alphaproteobacteria bacterium; assembly: GCA_018830415.1. Lineage (GTDB taxonomy): Bacteria > Pseudomonadota > Alphaproteobacteria > Sphingomonadales > Sphingomonadaceae > Erythrobacter. The sequence goes on from JAHJSJ010000312.1 coordinate 14,081, forward strand.
GGTTCGATCCGCCAATCGGCGACGGAGCCAGCAGAACCAAACCTGGATAGCTGGACTCAGCCGCCAGCTTTTGCGCAATGCTTCCGCCCAACGAATGGCCAATGAGGATCGGGCGCACTGGCAATTGTTCTGCGGCCCAGCGGACGTCAACGACATAGTCTTTGAGTCGCCAACTGGCGTGCCGTCCGGTTCGCTTGCTGCTTCCGTGATCGCGGTAGCTGATGGCGTGGCAATCAAAGCCGCGCCCGGCGAACCACGGCAAGAAATGCTCCGCCCAGCACCACGCGCCATGAAAGCCGCCGTGAATGAACAACAGCGGCGGTTTGCCCTGGCAGTCGCGCGCCGGGTGGTGGAGGAACTCAAGCCCCGATCCGGTCATTGCGGCACCTTCTGCTGCATCGCCGCCAGCCCGCGCATTTGCAGCCAGGCGAACAAGGCGACCAACGAAATTGAGACGATCATCAGCGCAATCCCCGGGCCATCAGCCCGATCAAAGTGTATCAGGAAGAATGCCGTCGCGATCACTACGTAGCTCCAATCGAGCGTGATGATTGTCCTGACCAACCAGACCATCGGCCTGGCGGCGGCAAACAGCAGAATCGGCACGTAAAGCGCGAGCATTAGCCCCAACCCCACCGTCCACAGCCGGTCCGGAATGGCGGTATAGCTGGTGACAGGGCCAGTCAGAACAAGGCACGTGAGCGCACAAACGGCGGTAAATGCGGCATTTGCGCGTAGGGCGCTGGTCAGGTTCACATTTCGAATCACTTTAATAAAATATAGTGATTGCTTTGCTAGGCTTGATAGGAGATTGACGCAAGATGCCTGAACGCAGCTACCGTCAGAACTGCGGGATCGCCCGCGCCGCCGATCTGCTTGGCGAGCGTTGGGCGTTGCTGATCGTTCGCGACCTCTTGATCGCGCCGCGCCGATTTTCCGAACTGGAGAGGCGGTTGAAGGGCATGGGCACCAATTTGCTGGCGCGGCGGTTGAAGGATATGGCGGCAGCGGGCTTGGTCGTGAACGGTGGCCTGCGGGATCCTTATGCGTTGAGCGACATGGGCCGCGCGCTCGAACCTATGGTTCTGCAAATGGTCCGTTGGAGCCTGCAATGGGTGCCGATACCCGCTAACCCGGACGGTCTGCATTTCCCCGACTGGGACTTGCTGGCGCTTAAAGCGCTGTTTGTGCCGAACGCCGATCTTGCGGTGCCGGTTCTTGCGCAATTTGAACATGGCGGCTGGCAAGCCTGGGTGAGGATCGCGCCCAGCAGCTGTGCCTATGGCCTGGGCAAGCCGGATACGCCAAGTGACGTCAGCTTCCCTTGTCTGGTCAGCGCCTTGCGGAGCCCAGCAGGGATCCTGCGGCAGCTCCCGCCCGGTCAAATTGCCTCAGCCAAAAAATTCCTGGCGGCATTCCCGCTCAACTGATCATGGCTGCGACAAAGCTTCCCGGCGGGTATCGCGCCAGACGGGGTCGTTGACCGCCAGACTGAGCCGCGCTCGCATCGGATGCTGCTGCAACGCGTCAAACCGGTCGAAGTTGTGGGTCGTTGTCAGGACACAGTTGAAGCCGAATCAAGACCCGCGCGTCTCTCTCCACACAGGGTCATCAACCGAAAATGTGAGTAACCTTGAGGCTGGCTGCATTTGTAAGCGCTCGATGCGCGCGAGATTGTATCCTGGCGTCATGCCTATCTGCATAAACTGACCGATGGCAGCGAGTTTGTTTGACAGACTGCGCTGCGCTTCAGGGCGTTGGGCATAGCGACGAGCGGTTGTTTCAAAACTTTCCGGCGAAGACCCTGTCACTTCAAGCACATGTGAATTCGGTGCCATGAATTCAAAAGCGCCCTTTCGTTCCTCTTTCATATAGTGCCGGAGCCCGCCAATTTGTGAGGCGCTGAGCCCCACGACCCGCGCCGCCTTGAAGAACATGAAGAGCGGCATTTCGATATGGCGGACGCGCGTACCCAGCACCGATCCCATAATTGCAGCAATGTCTTTCGCCGTCAGTAGTTCGGGACCTGTCGGACGATAGGCCTTGCCTACATGAGGCTTGGGATCGATCAAGACTGCCGCCGCAACTCGGGCGATGTCTTCATTCGACGGCGGGGCGTTACGTGATTGGCCATTTGGCCAAGGGAACACCCCGAGTTGAGCAGCCATGCCGATCAACACAAGATAATTGTCAGCAAAGAAGCCGGGGTTGAGCGTGATCACGTCGATCCCGTCCAGCCCGGCGAACAATTCTTCTACAAGCCAGTTTTGACGGGTTGCGAGCGATGGATTGTTGGGGCTCGCAAGCCACTGGCTCAGATGAACTATCGTGGATATCCCGCTACGGCGCGCGGCGACAGCAAAGCCGGTCGCGCTCTGGATCATGTATGGATGCCAAGGAGGGCAGTAGTAAGCGCGGTCGCATCCCTCCATGGCCTGTGCCAATGAAAGGACGTCGAACAAGTCGCCCGTGACCACTTCGGCACCGGCATTTTCGAGCTCTCTACTGCGGGCATCCTTGCCGCGCACAAAGGCTTTTACGGCATGCCCGCGCGCCAGAAGTTCAAGCGACAATGCCGCGCCAGTCTTGCCCGATGCTCCAGTAACGAAGGTTTTCCCAATAGACGCCATTGCCTATTTCCCGGCCTGCTTGTGCTTCAAGGCGGCGACCTCCACCTCGAGCGAAGCGAGCCGTCGATGCAGGAACTCGGACTCGGACATATCCATCGCTTCGGCGAACGCATTGAGGTTTGCCCAGAAACGACGCCACCCAGACATTGGTTTTTCAGCACCGTGAGCCTGTGTCGTCATCGCGAATCTCCTTAGCGTATATGCATCATCCAATTTTAGATGATGAATATACGCTAAGGAGTCAAGGACACTTTTCGACCGTCAGGGTGGCGCACCAGCCGGAATGGACGTCTGCTGGCTCGAATGGCATTCAGGCCAGCATCGAGCGCACCTGAACACGTGCTGCTTCGAGAATCTGGAC
>JAHJSJ010000313.1 GCA_018830415.1 Alphaproteobacteria bacterium
CTATCGCAGCGCATTGAACGCGGGCGATCTGGAAAAGCTGGCCAGTGCGGTGCAGCGCAACGCGACCTTTGCCGACGTGGCGGATGAGACGGCGAGCGCGGGCATGGTCGCCGAACGGCTGATGCAGCTGTCGCAACGGCTCACCCGGTTCAGCGACGACGATATGCTCAAAGCGAGCGCGATCGAATGAGCGCGCCAACCTCTTCCGCCACACCCCAGTCCGAACTGACCCGCATGGTCAAGGCGCGGCCCCTGCCCGCCGATCCGGTGGTGATCGAGGCCAGCACAGAGGAACGCGCTGCGCTGGCATCACGGTTCGGGCTGGGCGCAGTGCAGAGCCTGCGGGCCGAAATGACGCTCGACCAAAAAGCGCGCGCGATCCGGGCGACCGGGCGGCTGCGGGCCGAAATCATGCAGCCCTGCGCGATTTCAGCCGAGGATTTCCCGGTCAGCATCGATACCCCAGTCGACCTGCGCTTCGTCGAAGACAGCGGCCGGCCGATGACCGAGGATGAGGCGCTCGAAATTGAACTCGAAGCCGATGATTGCGACGAAATCGCCTTTACCGGCGAAATGTTCGACCTGGGCGAAGCGGTGGCGCAGACACTCGGCCTCGCGATTGATCCCTATGCCGAAGGGCCGAACGCCGATGCCGCGCGCAAAGCCGCAGGGATCGTGGCCGAGGGCGAACAGGACGGACCGATGGCGGCGATGCTGGCGGGGTTGAAGAAGCGATAATCCGCCAATGTTTCACATGAAACATTGGGCAAAGGGGGGTTAAGCGGGGTCTGGCGGGGGTCTAGGCGGAGCCTGGCGGGATTGAGCTTGGCGTCCCGTTTCAGGCCTTCCGTTGTTTGACGGGAATGACTGGGATTGGGTGGAGAGCGGACAGTCTAATCTTGGCTTGATTTCAAAAGTCGGAACTCAGTTCCCTTCAACGCTTGCGGACCGACCGTAAACACCCCTTGAGCGTCCTTTGATGTAGTCAGCGATAAGGTCGTAATAGCCTGCGGTGATGCGAAGGTAGTCGCGCGTGCCATCTGAAGCCTGATCATATTCCCACATTCCGTGATCGGTATTTGAGAAAATGGTGATGTCGATCTCACTTCCTTCGTTGCGTAGCGTTTGCAGCCGTTGAAGTGTGAGGTCTATAGGGGCTTCTCGATCTTCATCGGCAAGGACCCACAGCTGAGGCACTTTCACACCTCTCAACACGCTCATCGGCTCCAATGTCCAGTCGATATCGAGGTCGTTAAACTGCGGCACGCCGTGCTCTCGCAAGTCATCTACTGACGAATTGAGAAAGACCCCAGTGTAGCTTCCTCGAATGAGGGGAAACCATTCTTTAGAGGAATACCGACGCTGAATCTCGGCCAATTCGTCCAGCCCGTCAGTATACTGCGAGGCGGCGATCCGCGCTGTCACATCAGTGATCGCTCGCGCTAATCCAAGCACGCTGGCATCATAGCCAGCATCGCGAAGCTCTTTCTGGACCTGGTCGGCATCTTCCTCGCGGATGTCGGCAACAAGGCCGTAACCAATCACGATGAAATCGGCCTGAGCCTTTTCAGCAGCAAGAGGCGCAACCCAGCCACCCTGACTCAAACCAACCAGCCCGACGCGTCCAAATCTGCCTCCGGCGATCCGCTTGGCTTCCGCCGCTGCCGCGGCCAAGTCATCCGCAAGGCGCGGAAAATTCTGCGAATATTTTCCTTCGGACAGGCCGGTTCCCCGTTTGTCATAAACGAAAACCGAAATACCTCGCCCGACCATCTGATACGGGTCGCGGGAACTCCCGATCCATCCAGCATTTTCAGAGCCGTGAGCGTAAATGATCAATGGCGTAGTCTCATCCGCGTCGACCGGCTCCAACAGGCGACCCGCCAGCATGACGTCTCCAGATGTAAAACGCGTATCTGTCACTTTGATGGCGATTGCGTTCCAGATATGATCCTGACCGATCATTATGGAATCTTTCCCGCATGTGACACTCGCGGCATCAGATCCGACCTTCCCAACTCTACCGTCGTCGAATGAGTATCGGTAGCCGTCAGTCGATCGGGTAACGGCAACAAAGGCGCCTGACCCATCACCATAAATCCCGACGGCGCAAGGGGCATTCCGGAAATCGGAAATCGGGGCTTTGTTCCGTGCCGATTCAACACCGGTTTTGGGGAGTGAGCAGGCCGAAAAACCCAGCAGCAAACTAAGTATGAAATGTCTAGGTGTCATATTGTTCTAATACACCTATCCGGGGGATATTCAACTCTTAAGGTCGGCTCTAAAGCGAAGCTGCGCTTGTGTCAGGCGACTGCTCCGGGCTCGAAAGCCGAATGGCAGCTTTTTTCTCCGAGCGCGCGGTTCCTGCCGTTGAGCAGGCTCCTGATCAGAAAGGAATATCGTCGTCCAGATCATCATACCCGCCGCCCGAACTGCCGCCAGCGCCGCCCGATCCGCCCGCAGAGCCGCCGCTCTGATCCCAGTCGCCGCTGCTACCGCCTGCTGCTGCGCCGCCGCCATAGCCGCCCGAACGCCCACCACCGCCACCGCCACCGCCCGCTGCGCCGTCAAGCATGGTCAGCGTGCCGCCGAGGCCCTGGATCACGATTTCGGTGCTGTAACGATCAGCGCCGCTTTGATCCTGCCACTTGCGGGTCTGCAGCTTGCCTTCGACAAACACCTTGCTGCCTTTTTTCAAGTAGCGTTCGACCACGCCGACCAGCCCTTCGGAAAAGATCGCCACCGTGTGCCATTCGGTCTTTTCCTTGCGTTCGCCGGTCTGGCGATCTTTCCACGTTTCCGATGTGGCGATGCGCAGATTGGCGACTTTGCCGCCGTTCTGAAAACTGCGAATTTCGGGATCGGCCCCCAGATTGCCGATCAGCATGACCTTGTTGAGCGAACCCGCCATCGAAACGTCCCTTCCCGTCAAAAGCTTGCGCGCGTGAATGCGCGACTCTTGCGAGCGTCATAGGACATCAAAGCGGGCGAGACGACAAGCCCCGCGGGCTAATCCCCGAATTACCTTGCGGGATAGCGCAACCGGCCCAGAAACCGCGTCAGGCTCGGCAATTCGCGGTCCTTGTTAAGCAACTGCGCCTTGGCCTTTTCAAACCGCATCACCCCGTCGATCCGGCGGTCAAGGAAGGCGTGGGTGTCGGCCTTGCCTTCGCTATCGTCATTCACGAACACCGCCAGCGTGGCGGAATAGATGCCCGCAAGGATCGCACGCTTGGTGTAGTGGTTGTAATCGGTCGCGGTGTCGCCCGCCAGCCGCCACATGATATCAGCCGACCGCCATCCCAGCTTCAGCGCGCGCGGCGCGTTCTGCGGCTGCGCCATCACCGCAAGCGCGCGGCGCACGGCTTCGTCAATATGCGCCACCGCGTCCAGCCGGAACGCGACCAGCGTGCGGATGCGCTCGCGGATTTTCAAGGTCGCCAGCCGCTCGGCGGGCCATTGCGCCGCCATCGCGGAATCGATCGCGGTGATCCACGCTTCGATCAGGTCCATCGGCTTCGCGCCGGGAAAGGCGAGCCTGGCAATATCCACATCGCACCCGGCCATTTCCGCCGCCGCAACCAGCGCGGTTTCGTTCCAGCCGTCGAAGATCGCCGAGGCGGCAATATCGGGGGCGAGTGCGACGCGCAATTCATCCAGCGTCAGGTCGGAAAAATCGGTGGTGGTCATGTCAGAAGGAAGGCCCGTATTCGCGCTTTGGCCCCGCCTCTTCGCGCTTGGTGTCAGCATTGGTGAATTCCTGCTTCATCAGCGTGTTGCCGCTCATCAATTCCATGTAATCGCGTGCCGAACGCCCGGAATTGTCGTTGTGGTCAGGGTCGGCGCCTTGTTCCAGCAGCACCCGCACCAGCGGCACATTGCGCGAATGCACGGCGGCGATCAGCGGGGTTTCCCCGGTCTGATCGCTGACATTGACACTCGCCCCGCCTTTGATCAGCGCTTCGACCCCTTCGGTAAAGCCCATCGACGTCGCCAGTTGCAGCGGCGTCACGCCTTTCTTGTTGCGGATATTGGGATCGGCCCCGCGCTGCAGCAGGAACCGGATCCACAACACGTCGCTGCGTGTGACCACGATATGCAGGCCGGTTTCACCTGAGGTGATATCGCGGGTGTTGACAATGGTGCTGCCCGGCTTGTTGAGCATATCGGTGACTTCTTCCCCTTCACGATCCTTGACCGCTTCGAGGAACTTGTACCCTTCGGACTGGAACTGCGCTGCAGCAGGAACAGCAAGCACCGCTGCCAATACCGGAATGATTGCACTGGCAATCGCGCGCCGAGCGCTTAACTTGCGCAAAACAACGGCCGTCACGGTTTGATCCTTTCGCATTACCTGTCACACATCTGGTGTGTATAGCGGGACTGGACAAGCCTCCCACCCTTCGCAAGCCAACAGTTAGCAGAGCATGAACCCGATCAACAAGCCTTCCGCCACATTCGCCCTTTTGATCGCAGGCGCGCTGGCGCTGGCGGGCTGCACTGCCGCCGCGCCTGATGCTGAACCGCCGCTGGCAGGCGCAGCCATCGGCGGCGATTTTGCGCTCACCGCCAGCGATGGGCGCACCGTCAAATGGGATGATTTTGCGGGCAAATACCGCGTTGTCTATTTCGGCTATGCCTTTTGCCCCGATGTCTGCCCCACGGATATGCAGCGCATCGCGCAGGGGCTGAAGGTGCTCAAGGCCAGTGATCCCGCCAAGGCGGCGAAGATCCAGCCGATCTTCATCACCATCGATCCCGAACGTGACACCGCGCAGGTGGTGGGCGAATTCGCCGCCGCGTTTTCGCCCGACATCATCGGCTTGACCGGCACCCCCGATCAGATCGCCGCGGCGGCCAAGGCGTTCAAGGTGTTTTATGCCAAGGGCGAAGTGGTCGAAGGTGGCGGGTACCTCGTCGATCATTCCGCTATCACTTATCTGTTCGGCCCCAAGGGCGAACCGCTGGCAACGCTGCCGACCGATCAAGGCGCCGATGCGGTGGCGGCGGAACTGGACAAATGGGTGAATTGAGAGAGCATTTCTGGGAGCTGCCCTTGGGCGAGCTGACCCGGCCCGAATGGGAAGCGCTGTGCGATGGCTGCGGGCGCTGCTGCCTGCACAAGATCGTAGACGAAGACACCGGCGAAATCGTCGACACCAACATTGCCTGCCGCCTGCTGGATACCGGCACGGCGCAGTGCAGCGATTACCGCAACCGCAAGGCCTTCGTCCCCGATTGCCTGCGGCTGACGCTGCGGATTGTCGAACAGGTGAGCTGGCTGCCATCCACCTGCGCCTATCGCCTGCGCGCCGATGGCCGTCCGCTGCCGGGCTGGCATTACCTGATATCCGGTGATCGCGAGGCGGTGCGCCGCGCAGGGGTTTCGGTGATCGGCCGGGTGGTGAGCGAAGTCGACGCCGGGCCGCTGGAACATCACATCGTCGAATGGCCTTCACCGCGACATGACCGCCCGATGCTTGAGGAGGACGCCGAAGCGTGATCGACTGGCTGCGCCGCCCTGCCTTGGATGCCGCAATCGAGCTTGGCGGCAAACGCGTGCCGATCGTGCTCAAGCGGCAGCACAATGCCCGGAGGCTGACCTTGCGGCTCGCCCCCGATGGCAACGAAGTGCGCGTTACCTTGCCCGCCTGGGCCGAAGGGCGCGAGGCGATTGCCTTTGCCCATGCCCGCAGCGATTGGCTGGCTGGGCAGTTAGCCAAATTGCCTGCCCGCGCTGTACCCGAACCGGGGGGCGAGGTTCGCTATCGCGGCACCGCGCTACGGCTGACGTGGGAGGCCAAAGCTCCGCGCCGCCCTGAAATCACGGGCGAAGCTTTACGTATCGGTGGGCCGCAGACCGGGCTGGAGACGCGCCTGCGCCGCTGGCTTGAGGCCGAGGCACTGCACCTCGCCAGGGCCGACATGCATGAATATTGCGCCGCCGCCGGGCTGGAACCGGTGCCTGTCGGCCTCACCCGTGCTCAGCGCCGCTGGGGATCATGTTCGGACAAAAGCCGCATCCGCATCAATTGGCGGCTGGTGCAGGCCCCCGATCACGTCCGCCGGTCGGTGGTGGCGCACGAAGTTACGCATCTGGTGCACTTCGATCACAGTCCGGCGTTCCATGCGTTGCTGGCACGCATCTTCGAAGGCGAGATTGCGGCGGCTGACCGCTGGTTAAAAGAACATGGGCGCGGGCTTTATTCGGCGTTTGGATAAGAGACAGGTTTTGCGTTCGGGCGGACGGCTCCCTATAATGGGTTGATGCTGACCCATTCCCGCTTCAACCCAGCCCCCGGCCTCGCCGATTTCTGGAACGAGTTCCGGCGGCCCAATCCCTATCGCTGGCCCATTCTGGTGCTGTCGATCATGCCAGTGGCGGTGATCCTGTATTGGGCGATGGGCACCACGGTTTACAAGGACCCCGAACGGCCAACGATCACCTATATCACCACGGTCGACCCGGCGCGGAGTGACGCGGAAATCGCCGCTGAAAACCTCGCCAACCAAGAGGTCAAAGACCTGCGCGCGGCTGAGCTTGCCCGGATCGCGCAGCGCAAGCGTGAAATGTATAAGGCGCTGGGCGCGGCTGCGGGCATGGATGTCGACGCGATAGAGCGCAAGGCCGATGCAGAACGCGCTGCCGAAAAAGCTGCGCGAGCCAAGCGTCGCGAAGAACTGCTTCAACAGGCTGACAGGTCGGCTGACACCAGCAGCGAAGGCGCTGACCAATAGCCGCCAGCGCGCTTCCGACCGATCACGACTGGATGGCCGCCGCCGCGCGGCTGGCGCTGCGCGCGCGGCCATGTTCGCGCCCCAATCCCGGCGTTGCCGCGCTGATCGTGCACCGGGGCCGGGTGGCGGCGCGCGGGTGGACGGCGGCAGGCGGGCGGCCCCATGCGGAGGCAACGGCGCTGGCGGGGCTGGCCCCGGATGTGCTGGCGCAGGCAACGCTTTACGTCATACTGGAACCTTGCGCCCACCAATCAGCACGCGGCCCGGCCTGCGCCGATCTGATTGTCGCTGCCAAACCCGCCCGCGTGGTGATTGGACAGCGCGATCCCGATCCGCGCACCGCGGGTCAGGGCATCGCCCGGCTGGAAGCGGCGGGGATTGCCGTGCGGTTGCTCGATGATGCAGCCTCTGCCGCCAGTCTTGCCGGGTTTCTGACCCGCCAGCACTCTGGGCGGCCGTGGGTCACACTAAAGCTGGCGACATCGCTCGATGGCTGCATCGCGCTGGCTGATGGCACCAGCCGCTGGATCACCGGAGAGGCCGCGCGCGCGCATGTCCATGCGATCCGCGCGCGCCATGACGCAATTCTGGTGGGCGGCGGGACGTGGCGTGCGGACGCGCCGCGCCTTGATGTTCGCTTACCGGGGCTGGAGGCGCGCTCGCCAAGGCGGGTGGTGCTGACGCGTGGACCAGCGCCCGAAGGCGTCACCGCGATTGCCGCGCCGCAGGACATCGCGGGGCTTGATGGCGCGCACTATTGCTATGTCGAAGGCGGGGGCGAGACGGCGGCGGCTTTCCTCGCCGCTGATCTGGTGGACGAACTGCATCTTTACCGCGCGCCAATCCTGATCGGCGATGGCCGCCGCAGTTTGGGCGCGCTGGGGCTGGCAAGCCTTGCTGATGCGCATGGCCGCTGGCGCTTGCACGAACACCGCAAGCTTGGCAGCGACACCTTCACGGCCTATCTGCGCAGCCGAGTTTAACGAGGACCCCAGCCCCATGTTCACTGGTATCGTCACCGCCATCGGCACCATCGCATCCGCCGAACAACGCGGCGACCTGCGGCTGCGGATTACCGCCCCGCTCGACCCCGCGCGGATCGATATCGGCGCATCGATTGCCTGTTCGGGCGTGTGCCTGACGGTGGTGGAGCGCGGCGGAACTGCGGGCGATGCGTGGTTCGATGTCGATCTGTCCAGCGAAAGCATCAGCCGCACCGTGCCCGGAATGTGGGCGGTGGGTGCCAGGCTCAATCTTGAGCCGTCGTTGCGGCTGGGTGACGAGCTAGGCGGACACATCGTCACCGGCCATGTCGATTCGGTCGGCAGGGTGGTGCTGGCGCGTCAGGAAGGCGGCAGCTGGCAGGTCGCCATCCGCGCACGCGCCGAAATGGCCCCGTTTATCGCGGAAAAAGGCTCGATCACGGTCAACGGCGTTTCGCTGACCGTCAACGACGTGCGCGACCGGGACGATGGCACTTGCGATTTCCTGCTCAACATCATTCCCCACACCGCCGCCGTAACGACGCTGGGTCAGTTGACGGTGGACGACAAGGTCAATCTCGAGATTGACGTGCTGGCGCGCTATCTGAAGCGGATGCAATCGCTCGCCGCGGCGGGTTAGGGTCAACGAAAAACCGATATTCGGGCGCGATCTGACTGTCTTTGGCGGCGGGGCATGTGGTGCATCGCTGCAACGATCAGTCCTTGAAATATGCAAGCGATTCCAGCGTCCATTGTTGGACTTTCGCTAATGTGACAATCTGACTGCGTGAAGGCCTGCGCATTAAGCTACGCAATAAGAAAGCGGGCCGAATAATACCTATGCTTGGGGAGAGCATCCATGAAAGTTGTCAACGCATCCAATAAGTTCCTTCGCGGCCTGCTCTTGGCCGGCACAGCTTCAGCCTTCTGGGCAAGCCCGGCATTGGCACAGCAGAATGCTTCGGGTTCTGCCGATAGCGCTGAAAGTGCTTCGGGCAATGTGATCATCGTTACCGCGACAAAACGCGATACCACGATTCAGGATGTGCCCTTTTCGATCAACGCACAGACGCAGGAAGACATTCAGAAATCCGGCGCGGTGACGCTTGAGGACTTGTCACGCAACGTGGCGGGTCTGACGATCCAGAATTTAGGTCCCGGGCAAAGCCAGGTTTCGGTTCGCGGCATTTCGGCGGGGCAGGTCGTGCGCGATCAGCCCGGCGTGAAGGAACAGGTCGGCGTCTATCTTGATGAAACGGTGGTCTCGCTATCGCTGTTCACCCCCGATCTTGACCTGTTCGATCTCAACCGCGTTGAAACCCTGCGCGGGCCGCAGGGCACGCTGTTCGGTTCCGGTTCGGTTGGCGGCACGATCCGCTATATCTCGAACCAGCCAAAACTGGGCGCGACCGAAGGTCACGTCGAAGCCAATGTCAACACGATTGATGGCGGCAATACCGGCGGCAGCATCAAGGGTGCGGTTAATGTGCCGCTTGGCGACATCGCGGCAGTCCGCGCGGTAGGTTACTATACCCGCTATGCCGGATTTGTTGACGCGTTTGGCCCCGGCGGCGGCAAGAATGTCAATGATGGCGAACGGTATGGCGGGCGTTTGGCGCTGACCGTGGAACCCAACGACAATCTTTCGATCACCCCGCGCGTTATTTATCAGAAAATCACGGCAAACGGGTTCAACCGGCAGGAAACATTCAATCTTTTTGCCAACCCGTTCACCACCACACGCCCTCCGCAACAGCTTGGCGAACGTGAACAATTCCTGTTGCTGGAAGAAGCATTCGAAGACGAAACCTTCATCGCCGATCTGACCGTGCGGATCGGGCTCGGCAGTGTCGAACTCACTTCGGTAACGTCCTACATCAACCGCGATATTCTGGTCAGCCGCGATGCCAGCGCGCTGAGCGGTTCGGTCTCGATTGATCTCGGCTTTCCGGATGCTGCGGTGTTGCTGCCTTCCAATCTGGTTGACACCACCGACCTTGAAACCTTCACCCAGGAAATCCGCCTTGCATCCGATTATGATGGCCCGTTCCAGTGGTTGATCGGCGGCTTTTATTCCGATGTGCAGCGCGATTATCTCCAGCGACTGCCCACTCCCGGTTATGATGCCTTTACCGATGCAGTGCTGGGCGCGGGCACTGCGGCGGCGGTAGCCAATGGTTTTGAAGCAGACTCGCCGTTCAATTCCTCACTGCCCTTCGACATCGAACAGGTCGCGGTTTTTGGTGAAGTGAGCTATGAAATCAACGACAAGCTGACCTTTACTGCGGGTGGGCGCTATTACGATTTTGACGAAGTCCGCACCATCACCACCGGGGGTCTGTTCGCCAATGGCGATACCGGCGTGGTTGATCGCACTGCATCGGATGGCTTCACCCCGCGTTTCTTGCTGAGCTATAAAGCCAGCTCTGATGTCACGATAAATGCGCAGGCATCACAGGGATTCCGGCTGGGCGGGGTCAATGATCCGCTCAACACCCCGCTGTGTAATGCGCAGGACTTGGCCCTGTTCGGCGGGTTCCAGGATTATGATGACGAAAAACTGTGGAACTACGAACTGGGTGTGAAAACCCAAGGCAATGGCTTCACCTTCAACGCAGCAGCATTTTACAATGATATCAGTAATTTGCAGGTTACGCTGGATGCGGGAAGCTGTTCCTCGCGGATCGTGTTCAACGTGCCTGATGCCCACACCGCCGGGGTCGAGGCCGAACTTGGGTTTACCCCGACCAAGGGTCTCAGTCTCAGCCTGAGCGGCAGCCTGATCGAAGCCGAATTCGACAGCACTCTGCCCGGTGCTCTGACTGCGGTAACTGGCATTCGCGATGGCAATCGTCTGCCTTCGGTGCCCAAGTTCCAGTTTTCAGCCAGCAGCAGCTATGAATGGGATATTGGTGCATCGACCACGGCCTTCGTGGCGAGCTCTTTCCAACATGTCGGATCGCGATTTACCCAGCCTTCCGATCAGGAAAACAATCCGCGCACCTTTGTCCACGGATTGCCGTTTGCTGGCATGCCGGCCAATGCCTCGACCACGATTGACCTGAAATTGCCCGATTACCAACTGGTCAATATCAGTGCCGGAGTCGAGCTTGATAGCGGACTGTCGCTGACTGCCTATGTCAATAATCTGTTTGACGAAAATCCGTTGCTGTCGTTCGATCGCGAACGCGGCGGACGGGCACGGCTCGGGTTCAATATCGGCCAGCCGCGCACCTTTGGGGTAACCGCGCGCCAGAAGTTCTGATTATCAAGTAAGATACTGTGCGCAACCGGGGCGATCTGCAAATGATCGTCCCGGTGGCAGCAATTTTTCGCCGTGCCTGCGTTATGCGCGGCGCATCACATTTCTAGAGGCAGGCGCTGGCGCTCAACCCGCGACCGCCGCCAATGCGGCGATGAAACGCGGCAGGTTCGCCATCGTCAGACCGGCGATGTTGATGCGCCCCGATGCGGCCATGTAGATGGCATAATCTTCGCGCAGGGTGGTGACCTCGTCCTTCGTCACCGGCAGCATCGCAAACAGCCCGTTCTGCGCGGCCAGCGGGGTCAAGTCGATCCGCCCTGCACGGCCCGCCGCCGCCAGCGCATTGCGCACGCCCCGCATCCGCGCGCGCATATCGTCAAGCTCGGCCAGCCACGCCGTGGTCATACCCGGATCGCTCAGGATGATCCGCACCGCCGCGCCGCCATGATCGGGCGGCATCGACCAGCAGGCGCGGGCCAGCGCATTGGCGTTGGAGAACGCCGTGTCGAGCTCTGCCTGTCCATTGCCAAGGATGTAGAACGCCCCCACGCGGTCGCGATACTGGCCGAAGTTCTTGTCGCAGCTATAGGCGATGAAAGCCTCGGGCACCTTGGCCAGCACCGCGCGCATCCCGGCGGCATCTTCCTCAAGCCCTTGGCCCAGCCCCTGATAGGCCGAATCGATGATCGGGAAGGAGCCTGACGCCGCAAAAGCATCGGCAATCGCGTCCCACTGATCGTGCGTATAATCGATCCCGGTCGGGTTATGGCAGCAGGCATGCAGCAGCACCGCCCCTTGCGCACCCGCACCATTGATCGCCGCCAGCACTGCATCCAGATTGGCACTGCCATCCGGGTTGGCGTGATCGAATGTGACCAGTTCCAGCCCCAGATCGGCGATGATTTGCGCATGATTGGGCCAGCTCGGTACCCCCAGATGCACGCGTTTCACCCCGGCGTTCTGCGCCAATGCCAGCGCCAGACGCACCGCCCCGGTGCCGCCCGGCGTCTGCATCCCGGCAATCCGCCCGCCCATCGTGGGATCAGCGCCAAAGATGTAAGGCATCAACGCATTGACGAAGCCGGTGTCACCTTCCGGGCCGAGATAGGACTTGCTGTCCTGCGTATCGACCAGCTGTTGTTCCGCCGTCTTGATCGCGGCAAATACCGGGGTCGCGCCTTGCTCTGTTCGGTAAACGCCGACGCCAAGGTCGATCTTGTGCTCACGCGGATCGGCGGCGTGGAGACGGATGAGGGCGAGCAGCGCGTCGGGCGCCTGTGGGCTGAGTCGGTTGAGCATCATGCTGCGGCCCATGGCGCGCCAGCCCGCGCATCGCAACCGTGATTGCGCCTATCGCATCAGAAAGGCAGCCAGCGCTGTTCCTTGGAGAACTTCATGTAGCCCGCATTGATTCCAAGCCTGAGGCCTGCGCCCACACGGATCGGGATCAGCACCACATCGCCGCGGCGCAGATAGCTGGCATGCATCCCGCCAACGAAATAGGCCTGTCCCTCGCCCGCGGGGAAGCGTTCAAACAGCTCTTCGGAATCGTAAAGATTATATACCAGCACGAAGGTGTTGGCAGCATTGGCACCGACATCAAAACCGATGGATGGGCCGGTCCAATAGACCTGCTGCGTGCCTTCAATCTTGTGATGCAGCGTGCCCGAACCATAACGCGCGCCGACAACGAAAGCCCCGCCAGCTTCCCGGCCGACGATGTAGCCATTGGGCTCGCCCTGTTTTTTCAGCAGATCCTCGATCATCCGGGCGAGCCCTTCGGCGCCCTTGCCGAACACGCCTTCGGCCGCGCCGATAAGGTCATCCTCGCCATAGGTGGCCGGGTTGCCAGCTGCTTCAGAAGCAACGGCGACCTGATCTGCCGCCTGCGATTCGGTGGCCGGATCGGTGGGCGCGGCGGTGTAATCGCCAAAAGTCTGGTCGAACGCGGGTTCAGCAGGCGCGGTCGGCGCAGCGGGCTGGGCGGTGGGCGCGGCAAGATCGGCGTCAATGCCGCCAGCGGGCGCGGCATCCTGCGTTGAATATGCCTGATCCGGGTCGAATTTCTCAAGCTCCTGCGCCGCCGCCGGGACCATAAGCGCGCAGGCGGCAAGCGCAGCCAAAGCCGGGACAAGCAGCCGTCGGCCAAGGTCAGGGGTTCGTGCGATCATCGCGATCATCAGGCAGCCTTTCACGCAGTCTATAACAGGGACGCATCGCCCCCGATTGATGCAGGACGCAGCAGAATCGCTTGCACGCCCCGCTGCAATCGCTTGTCGCTGGAGCGAATCGGAATTGCGACGAGCCGTGCCCGGTCGGGATCAGGGCCTATGCCGCCAAGGCTGAACCGCTGCCGAACTGCCCGTTCGGCCAGGCGCAATCCAGCGCCCGCATAACCCGCGCAAGGTTTTTCTTCCAAGCCACCTTGCCGCTGGCAAACATGGCGATTATAGCCCCGCCCTCACAGCCTCGCTGTTGCCCGGAGACGTGGGTGAGTGGCTGAAACCAGTTCCCTGCTAAGGAACCGTACTCTATCAGGGTACCGAGGGTTCGAATCCCTCCGTCTCCGCCAGCATCATACTTAAGGGCTTGTTTTGAAATGAGAAATTTTCCCTTCGGGGAAGTGGTCCCATCCGCGGTCCCAATTCTGAATGGCATGGTAGCCCTTTAAACGGTCGGGTCTCCCGCCACCTCGTGCGAGGGATAATGAAGAGCTTTGCTATGCGTAGAGGCTAACACCTCATTTCGCGCCCTCCCGAGTCGATCCGACCGCTTGTCGAGGCACGCTGCAGATTGGCAACCAGCCGTAGGCTAACCGAACATCCTCCAACCTGATTGCAGCCCAAAACTTGAGCACAAATGCTAAGCGCGTCTCGCGAAAGCCGAGGTCTCTGGTCCGGTTGGCGAATAGCAGGTTCCGAGCCGCCAATGGTGGAAAGCTGCCTTTCTGTCGGTTACTGAGCCACGGCAGCTCGCTACCCACTGTCGGTCATTCGGATAATTGAGCTCGACGACAGCTCATAGCTGATGCAGTCATTCCCATATCCGAATACGACGCGGCAGGAATGCACCCCACTATCGGCCATGCAACCTCAACGCGAGCGAACTTGGAAGCTGTCGTTCGTTCAGATCGCCTGGAAGTGACTGCCATTTGATGTTTAGATGACGATACGCCCGCTTATTGACAGTAGGCTGTGGTCCGGTCGATATTCCGTCAAGAATCATTCCGAGATGAAAAATGCTTGGGCCGTCTGTTGATTTCCTCGCCGAGGCCTGCGCAAGCGTGCCGGAGCACGTGATCGGCCTTGGCTTAGCGGTAGATGGTGTATTCGGTCCGCAACAGCTCGGAGTTGACGAACCTCCCAGTCCGGATGTCGATCTCAACGAACATCTCCAGGGTGATGCTGTCTTTTACCTCTGTCGTCTCCCACTCGGCCCCGATCCACTGGTCGTCCTCGCGGTCATACATCGCGAGGTTGCGGTCCTCGTAAGCGACCATCGCGGTGATCTCTGCGTCAATGTTGAACAGCATGCTGAGACGGTTCCCCGTCTTCGCGACGATCCGATAGTCAAGAAATTGGATGACACCCTCGAAACCGACGCTCGACACTTCGCCTTCCGGCAAGTCGCCCGCGTAGTCCACGATTAGCTCGTCGACGTGGGAATTGATCGCTTGCTCTAGGTTGGTGTCGAAGTCGGGCGCATTGAGCAGCTCGTCCGCGATGACCTCAGCGCCGCCATCCGGCTCGCTCGTGGCGCGCGCTGCCGCGAGGACGTCATCGATGCTCGGCAGCAACAGCAACCGTTCCGTTCCCTGCACGTACCGTTGGATCGCCTTGTCTTGGGTGACGACATACATCCGCTCGCCATTGCCGGCGCACCATGAGTCGAGGGTTTTCATCATGAACGCGTCGGGGAATTCCTTGTCCCCCTTGTCGAACGGTGGCTTGCGATCAAAATAGTCGGCGAAAACATCCGGGGCAGGATGCGCCAAGGCCTGATGCACTTGTGCACGACAATCCGTCAGTAGAAACGAGCGTAACGCTCCAAACAGCGCGGTCGCCGTCTCGCCCGTGAGTTTCGGGGTTGCTTCGATCGCCGGATCGGTGAAGCGCCAGCGCTTCAGATCCTTCTCGATCCGCGCCAGCGCGATGCGCGAAAGCTCGACCTCTTCGGCGATTTGGCGCTTGATCTCGGCCAGTGTGATGTCTGTGAGGTGTAGTACGACCCGATGCTCGACGACGTGCTGCGCAAGAAGCCGCAGCGCGCGATTGGCGGGATTGTGCTTGAGCTTGTGGTAGACTTCGGTGTCCAAGAACACGTGCCGAGTCTCAAGGGGCCCGGTTGGTGCATGCTGCTTCTTCTGCGGTGCTGCCGTCGCCGGTTGCGCTTCATCGTTCACGTTGACTGGATGGCAGAGTTGTGCGCTGGTTGGCAAGTGTTCTAGCCGAAATCCGCAGTTCGTGGATGATACGCACCATTCCGGCAGAGAATAGATACTGTGCTAAGGCCCAGTCGACCGATGGCCGGCCTCCGGGTGGCTCGCCATCACAGCTCAACCGGCTCGCACCTGCGCTGAAGCGTCCGGTTGCGATCTCGCGCAACGGTCGCCACCATCCACACTCCGCCGGCATTTCTTATTCGGGCAAAGCCATGTACACTGACGACGACTTCGACCCGGCTGACGAGCGTGACGATGGCCCGCGCTACGTGGACGTCGCCACGCTCGAAGGCTGGCAGATCCCGACCGCGCTGCAGGGGATGACGCTGTTCCGCGATCCCTATCTTTCGATGCAGGCGCAGAATTTGGCGATCGTCGACCACTTCCTGAACGGGCTCGAGCAGCACGTGATGCGGCGACTGTTCGAGGAAGACCGGACGCCGATCGACGACGCCATGTTCCTGAACGCGCAATCGCAGATGTGGATCTTCGCCGCATATGAGCTGATGCGGACCTGGCGCCAACGCGCCAAGGAAATGGTGAAGTGGCACGAGAACGGCGGCCTCCAGATGAAGCTCGAGGCGCTGGAGGTGGACCAGGGCTTCATCCACGACGGCAACATCCGCAGGGCGGCCATGGTGCGTGAGGTCATTGCGGATCCGTCGATCGTCCAGTCCTTGCGCAACGACCTGAAGCGCACCCACATCCTGTTCGCGCGAATGGAGTATTTGCGCATCTCGCTCGCCAAGCACGAGGTGCCCGGGAAGGCCAAGTCGCTCGCGATCTCGCCCGGCTATGGTCGAATTAACCAGTGGTGCGGCGCGCTCGATTACGAACTGGGCAATGGCAAGTACGTCATGGGCTACATCAACCGCCGCGACATCGCCGACGACATCCGGGCCATACCCGATCTCGACGTGCCGACCGACGACGACCTAGCGTCGTTCGACGAATACATGAAGGGCCCGCCGCTGTGAGCGACCAAACGCAGCAACCGCTCCTCCGCGTGATGGTCGAGCGCCTTCGACCCGGCGACATTGTGCTGACCGCGACGCCAGGAAAGGTTGGCAAAGTCGTGCGGCGGTGACCAACGGCGAGGTCTCGTATGCGATGATCTGCGTGCAGCATATGTCGACGATCGATTCCACCGATGGCGGGGTGCACCTTCAGGACTCTGTCGCCGGCGGTACTGCGCCTCGATTCTGGGCCCGTCAGACCTTCGGGCTGAAGAACATTCGCCGTGCCTCATCTTCGTGCAGGTCAAATCTCGCAATGTTGTACTGGGCAGGCTCGACCGCTTCCGAAGTGAGCTTGAATGGCAGTTCGTCGATGCAGATTTCGGAGATGAGACCGGCAAAATCCTTCTCATGGCAGTCGGTGAGAACCTTGAGATTGGTCGACGGAAAGCTGTCCTTGAACTCCTTGTTGAAGGGCGGCTGGAAGTAGCGGATGAGCGACGCCTCGTAGAGCGCGACGCGTTCCGCGTCCGATGTGCCGAACAGCTTGTCCAGCCCTGCAGCAATGCGCTTCGGGCCGTCCTCCTTGTTCCCCGCCCACGGAATCATGACGGTGATCATGCGGTTGCCGGGCTCTATCTTTAGCATGAGCAGCGTCAGCCGCCGACCCGCGGGCGTGCCCTTGACTGAGATCTTCTGCAGGGTCTCGTGCTTGAGCAACTGGTCGAGGGCGTTGCGCGACCCGTCCTTCCCATACGCCTGGCCGACATAGAGCACGTCGAAGCGGATGGCGTCCTGCTCGTTGTTCAGGCGCCGCATCATGTCGTGCTCGGACGGCGCCCAGAACACTCTGCGATCTTCGAACAGCGCTCTCGCGTGCGCCGCGACATCGGGATCGCTGCGCTGTGCACGCAACAACTCGATGCTCCGCGCCCAGCCACGCATCGCACAATCATCGCTGTGTGTTCCTTATTCGTCCGGATCCTGCGTCCGCATGTGCCGATTAGAAGCAGGTGAGCGACGTGTGAGGTTCCAATGCGACGATCCAGATTTCGGGCTTTCTGGATTGCACGAAAGCCAGAAATATGGAATTCGTGATGCGTTGTCGCGGCCGAACTGGGACGGTCGTCAGGAGAGGGGATGCTGAATGTCTAGGAGCCATCCGGCTGCATCCGAGGACGAAAGCGGCCAAGAGCCTGAAAAAGGGGTCTCGCTCAACTTCAAGGTCAGCCCGGAATTCAAGAAGGAATTCAAGGGTTATGCTGTCGCCGAAGGGATTAGCATGACCGACCTGCTGAAGGACGGTTTCGCGCTTTCCAAGAATAGGCGGCAGAAATGACCGCTCCCGGCGCCGCATCTGTGCGCTCGGGCACCCCCCGCGCGGCATCAACGTGCAGAAGGCAACGATGACGCGCGACACCCCCGACGCCCGGATGGAGCCGGCCGACTGGCTGTTTGCGATCGCGGAAGCGCGCGACCTGCCGGTCGTCGACGGGCTGGTGCCGGTCGTGGGCTACGATCGCACCGGCAGACCACCCGAGGAAGTCGCGATCATGGAGAAGGCGCTGTCCTACGGCGCTCGCGCGGTCTTTTTCGAAGCGGCGCGCCACGGCCGCACGGCGGTCGCTCAAGCCTTCATCTTCGACGCGGCCGACGAATCGGACGACGCGCGTTTCGCCGAGCTGCACAAGCGGCTGTGGAGCTGGGGAGGCGTACCACTTGTCTATCGCGCGCGCCGCGGCGTCATCCAGCTCTTTCGCTGCGCGCACGAACCCGACTTTGTCGGCCCCGACGGCAAACCCGTTTGCCGGCCGATCCGGACGCTGCTGACGGGCACGAAAATCGCCGAGCTCGATGTCTGGTGGGATGCGGCGCGCATACGCAACGGTACGATCTGGGACGATCCCCAGGCCTGCAGCCTGATGCTCTCAGCGCAGAAGGCGGCGCATCGGACGCTAGTCGAAGAAGTTCGCGCGCTCGCCAAACGGCTTTCGGAGCGGCGCCTGCTCTCGCCTAGGCTGCGCCGAAGGCTGCTGATCCTGTCCCTGCTGATCGCCTACCTCGAAGAACGCTCGGTACTACTTCCGGCCGATTTCAACTGCGCGCGTGAAGGCGCAACGCGCTTCTTTGAAATCCTCGGCGATGGCCCGGCCTTGATCACGCTGCTCGAAGAACTCGAAGAGCGCTTTAACGGCCACGTCTTCAGATTGACCGAGGAAGACCGCGCGGCGCTGTCTGCGAGCACTGAACTCGCCAGCTACGCCCGGCTGGTCGAAGGCTATGAGGACAGCGCTGGCCAGCTCAGCCTCTGGCGGCTCTATTCATTCCGCGACCTTCCGGTCGAGCTGATCAGCAATATCTACCAGCTCTTCGTCAAGGACGCGGCAAGCTCCATCTACACGCCGCCCGCGCTCGTGCGCCTCATGCTCGAGGAAACACTGAGCTGGGAACGACTCGACCGCCTGATGGCCGGCGACGGGGTCATACTCGACCCGGCCTGCGGTTCGGGCGTGTTCCTCGTCGAGGCCTATCGGCGGCTCGTCTTGCACTGGCGCTGGCACCACGATTGGGTGCGCCCGAGCGTCGATGAGCTGCGCCCGCTCCTTCAGCGGGTCCACGGGATCGACCTTGAAGAGGGCGCGATCGAGCTCGCCGCCTTCAGCCTCTGCCTGAGCCTCTGTGACGCGCTGCAGCCCGAGGAAATTCGCTCGAGCGTGAAACTCTTCCCGCCCCTCGCCGGTACGACGCTCCACCACAGCTGTTTCTTCGACGCCAAGGCCAATGGGCTCGTCGGTGCGCCGGTCGCGGCCATCCTCGGCAATCCGCCATTCGAATCTTCGCTGCCGACGGCCGGCGCGAAACGAAGCTACGCCGCCTACAAAAAGGCGAACGGCGCGCTCGCCGACAAGCAACTCGCCTACCTCTTCCTTCACGAGGCGATGGAGCTCCTGGCGCCCGATGGCGTGCTGGCGATGGTCGAGCCTTCCGGTTTCCTCTACAACCAAAACGCGCTTTCCTTCCGGAAATCCTTCTTCGGCCGCTGGCGGGTCCGCGAGATCCTGGACTTTGTCTCGGTCCGCGGGCTGTTCAAGAAAGGCGAAGCCGACCCCAAGATCGTGGTGGTCATTGCCGAGGCCAGCAAACCGACCGTGGACGGTCGACTGCTCCATGCCGTCTTTCGTCGCAATGGCCGAGCCACAGCCGAGCAAGGTTTCGACATCGACTATTATGATTTGTTCTGGCTCCGCAATGCCGATGCCGAGCGATCGTGGAATATTTGGCGGTCGAATTTGCTCGGCGGGACCCGTGTACTGGCCTTCGTCGAGCGGCTTCGGGCGTTTCCGACGCTGAAAGACTATGCCGCCAAGCAGGATTGGGACTTCGGGGAGGGTTACATCGCTGGTCTCAGCGGCGAGTCCGCCCCGGCCGACCATCTTGTTGGAAAACCGCTGCTGCCGACGAGCGCGCTTTCCGAAACCGGACTGGACACGCGTTTTCTTGAGACCATTCCGGATCGACCGATCAAGCGGCCCAAGACCGAGCGTCGCTTCACGCCGCCATTCCTCCTGATCAAGGAGAACGATGATCTACACCACGGTGTTTGGGCCGGCCAATATCTCGCCTACAAGCACCGCATCGTCGGGTTTGCCGCAGATAGGCGCGACATCGATAAGCTCAGAGCCGTCGAAGCCTGGCTGCAACGTGAAAGCACCGCCTTGCGCGCCTATGTTGCGGCAGTCAGTGCTAGTCTGTTCGTCCAACGCGCGACGGCGATATTGGGCGCTGACATTTACGCCTTGCCATATCCCGAAGACGAAGACCTCGATCTGAGCGAAAATGAGCGAATCGTAGCCGAGGATATCGTCACCCTTCAGCGCGACTTTATCCGGCTTGGCGCAACTGCGCCGGTCATGCGAGCAGCACCGGCCGAAGCCCTCTCGCACTTCGACGAAGTCTTCACGCGCCAGCTCAACGCAGTCTACGCGCGCAAACCGTTACGCTCGCTCGACTGCCAGAAATGGTCCGGCGCGATCTGCAAAGCCTATGCGTTCGGCGATGGTGCGGTGGATTGGTCGGGGGCGGATGAGCTACGCGGCAGGCTCGACGCACTACTTCACGAGCACCGCAGCTCGGGTCTGACGGTCACCCGGATCACCCGCCTTTACGATAAGGGTTTCGTCTTCCTGCTGAAGCCCGACCGGCATCGGTTCTGGACCCGCTCGATCGCGCTGCGCGATGCCGATGACGTGCTCGCCGACTTGCGCGAGCAAGGCTTCTAGGATGCTGGCCGACGAGGGGGAGCTCCGGGCGCATGCCGGAACGCTCGACAGCGCGGTCCATCTTCCCGGCGAGTGGATGAGCGCCCTGATCGGCTTCATCACCAATGTCCTGCCCGATTGGCGCGACGATCCGCGGCGGCCCCCACAAACCGCCGAGGACGCCTTGACCGCGCAACTCTGCGCGAAGCTTTCCAGCGCCAGCCGTCACACGCTGGGCTGGGATTTTCTGCAATTCCGGCGCGAAGAGCCCGACCCCGCCGATGGCCGGCGCGCGATCGACCTCGCCGTCGCGCCGAGAGGGTCGGTCATCTGGATAGAAGGCCGCGAATATACCGAGTACCAAACGCTCCTGCCGATCGAATGCAAGCGGCTCCCAACCCCCGCGGGCCACAAGCGGGACGAGCGCGAATATCTCTACAGCCGCGTCAGCACGACCGGGGGCGTGCAACGTTTCAAGGCGGGACATCACGGTTCGTCACACGATCGGGCGGCGATGATCGCCTACGTGCAGGACCGAGACATCCCATCTTGGGCGGTCCAGCTCGACGACTGGATCGACGGTCTCGAAAGCGATGCCGTCGAGGGCTGGTCTGCCGCCGACAAGCTGTCACTTCTCGAGTATGATCCGCCATCGCGCGTGGCTGGCCTCGTTTCCGCTCATGCTCGCAACTCGGGGCTTGGAGGTATTCGGCTCGATCACCTCTGGATCGAGATGTAGTGCGCTCGCATCGCCGTCTTAAAGCTCGACTGGGCTAACGGCAACTTTCGGCAATCTAAGGGGAGATTTCGGTCGGTCTCCAACGTCGGCAAACTTAGATCTAGGCGGACTGGTTTATGAAGATCCACGGTTGGCCAGTGTCGACGTAACCGGACGCTCCCGGTCGCGGTGCGGAAGGGCAGAAATGTCCGAGGTCCAGCCACTTAGACCACCTTCAATTCTAGCCCGCTTTTGAGAGATCGGCAGGCCAGCCGCAACTGCCGGAATGAGGCGCATTTTGGTGCCGGGCGCTTATTTCAATCTCCTCTTCCATGACTCCTCAGATTCCGATCCCTCGTCCCCGACCAAGATCGATGCCATGCGTGAACGCGAGCTCGCGGCCAAGACTGCGACCTGAGTCGAAACTAATGCCGAGCTCGCGCTTCCGGTTGGCGAGGATCGATTCCAACTGCGGATCACGCTCTAGGCTCTTGGCCATGTCTCCCATGGCTGAGCGGGTTGCTTTGTAGCCTGACATATCACCCACCTTATACTGGTGCTGGCTGGTCTGCCCGAGCTCCTGCCAGCGCGCCACGAAGCGGTCGGCGCGGCGCTGCGGATCGGTGCGCAGCTCTGTTTCAAGCTGAAGCGCCTGGACGGCACGGCGGACCTGACCGCTGCCAGCTTCGCGCGCCAGTTCCGGGTTTTTCTTGTAGGCTGCTTCGGCATCGCGCCAGCCATGGGGCCGCACTTCCTCGAACGCATCGCGGGCGGCACCAAGCTCACGTGTTTGAGCAGGACTCCATCTTTCGCCCGCATCTTGGGTCGTGAAGATATCATCAACCGCGCGAGCATGGCGGATAAGCGCTCTGGTGCGGGCGCGACGAAGCTCTGTCTCCGGATCTTCGGCCACCTTTCGGTTCTGCGCAGCCGGTTCCGGAACATCGACACCAGCGGTGGGCAAGCGCAGCCCGTCAAATATGCCGCGCACCTTCTCAGGCGCTTTGCGGACGATCTCGGCAACGCGTTCGCGGGA